>JBJORQ010000001.1:0-60693 GCA_046049345.1 Pseudomonadota bacterium
CCGTAATCGAAAATTTTGCGTTGCGTCGCTGCGTTCAAGCCAAAGCCGACAATCACGCAATGCACCGCCGCAATGCCTTTACCTTCATTGCTCCATTGAAAGGTGCGATGCGCAAAATTGATATGAATGCCTTGCGAAAATAAATAACTCCACAAAATAGCGACCTGCTCGCCTTGCGTGATGGAATTGGTGGAAACAAACGCGACCTGAATTTCATCCGGTGCGTTAGCGATATATTCCGCCGCCTTGGCATACCAGCACGTTACATAGTCCAACACCCCCGCGCCTTTGAGCTTGCCGAACACCTGCGCCATATCGGATTTTTGTTCTGCGCTCTGATAGCTATAGCCCGCAAAGGGCGGGTTGCCCAACACATAGCTGCATTGCTCAGGCAGCAACACCTCGCGCCAATTCAAGCGCAAAGCGTTGCCGCACACGATGGTCGCACTGTCGATTAACGGCACGGACGGGCGGGTGGTGCCGAAGCGGGCGGCGGCTTCTAAATTGAGCTGGTGATCGGTAATCCACATCGCGACGCGGGCGATGTGCGCGGCGGATTCGTCTATCTCTATGCCGTAAAACTGGCTGACGCGCACGCGACATAACGTCGAGACATCCAGCAAACCATTTTTGCCCGCTTTAGTGAGACGCGCATCGTTCATACGGTCGATGGTGTCCATTTCCAATTGGCGCAATTCACGAAACGCAATCACCAAAAAGTTACCACAGCCGCAAGCGGGATCGAAAAAGGTCAGCGTGGCAAGTTTGTCGTAAAACGCGGCGAGGTCTTTGATGGCGGCTTTGTTTAACTCATTGCGCAAGTCGTCCATGCACAGCGGATTGATGACACGCAAAATGTTGCGCTCGCTGGTGTAGTGCGCACCGAGTTCGCGGCGTGAGGCTTTGCGGGTGCTGGCTTTTAATGAGCCGTCGCACTGAGCTTGTCGTCCTTCGACTGCGCTGCGCTCAGGATGAACGGGGGTAATGTCATCTTTTTCCAACACACCCTGAAACATCGCGCCAAAAATCGCGGGGGAAATGTTGCTCCAATCGAGCTGCGCACAGGCAATCAGTTGTGCGCGCAAGCCGCTATCAAAACTCGGAATACGCGCAGGGTCGGCGAACAATTTGCCGTTGATATAAGCAAAGCGCGCGAGGGCTTCGTCTAGATTTTTTTGGCGTTCTGAGTCGCTGGTATCGAGCACTTGAAACAGCTCCGCCAACACGCGCCCGACATCGCCGCCATCGGCACGCGTGGCTTCCATCAAGCGGCGGAACATATTATTTTCGCCAAAAATGCCCGTGTCGTCAGCGAACAAACAAAACAATAAGCGCGTCAGAAAAACTTCAAGGTCGCGCCCCTTGAAGTTGGCTTGCAACAAGGCTTCGTGCAATGCGCCTATGGCATACGCGGCTTTGCGGTCGGCTTCGGATTCTTCCACGATGTCGGTGATTTCGCCTTCCACCAAAAACATAAACCAGTCGGCTTTTTTGGAAAGCTCAGCGAGCTTGCATTGCAGAAAATCGCCGCCTGACTGTAAGTCGTAAAGGCGAATGCGCGCGAAGTCGCTGGTGATGATGTAGCGCGGACGCTCGGCTTCTTGCAGCGATAAAAAATACTCGCTGGCTTGGTCAAACGCGGCATCTAAATCTTTGCCCGCGCTCTTGTGTTCGACGATCAATTTGCCCGGAATAAAACTGTCAATAAAGCCCTGCGCACCGCTCAGTTTTTTAACGGATTGCTCGTAGATGGTCGCGCTTTCTGCACGGATGCCAAAGCACTCGTAAAAGCGCAGCCAAAAAGTTTGCGCTTGGCTGCGTTCGTTGGTTTTGCCTTGCTGCTCTTTGGAAAAAAGTGACAGACGTTTGCGGATTTCGTTGCGAGTGAGTGTCATTGATTGAGGGGATTAAGTTGCCACGGTGTAGAGGTTGTGTTCGCGGTTGGCTGCGAACGCTAGGCAGGCACGAATATCGGCGGTTTCGAGTTCGGGAAAATCTTCGATGATGTCGGCTTCGCTCAAGCCTTCCGCCATCATGTCCAACACATCATAAACACTGATGCGCAGATCGCGGATGCAAGGACGACCGCCACGTTTGCTGGTGTCGGGTGTGATGCGTGAGTTAGTCATTTTTCACCGCCTAGTGGGTTGAGAATTTGTGCGCGGACTATAGCGGAGTGAGTGCGAGAAGGGAATCTCTAACCCTTCTCGCACAAAATGCGCTAGCGGAACAGCACCGCTGCTTTGGTGACGGTAATCCACAGCCCGATGGCTAAGGGGATGCCGACGGCCGACCATGCCAATACCGCCTTGGTATCTAAGCCGCCGTGACCGATGCCGAAGTCGCCTTCGACTATGCGTTCACCTGCGGCTTTGTCGTGTTGCGCTTCTTCAATCGCGAGTAATTCTGCCGCGCTGATATGCCATTTTTTGTCCACGGGTTTGATGAACCAGTTGGCGATAAAACCTAACACTAAGAAGCTCGCCAATATGTACAAAGTGAAGTCATACACTTGTTGGCGCGGCACGCCCGCTGCGATTTGCGCTTCGCGGATGTAGGTCACCACCACTGGCCCGATGATGCCAGCGGTCGCCCAAGCGGTGAGCAAACGGCCGTGTATCGCGCCGACGAATTGCGTACCAAACATGTCAGCCAAATACGCCGGCACGGTGGCAAAACCGCCGCCATACATGGACAAAATGATGCAGAAAAATGCCACGAATAAGGCTTGATGTGCAGCGTGCGCCGCCCACGGTGCGAGCGCGTACATAGCGATACCTAAAGCGAAAAAGACGAAGTAAGTATTTTTGCGACCGAGCACATCTGACAGCGATGCCCAGAAAAAACGCCCCGCGATATTGAACAGGGACAGCAAGCCTAAAAAGCCTGCGGCGAGTGCGGCGATGGATTTTTTCTGCTCGTCGTTTAGGTCGCTAAAACCTAATTGAGGAAGACCTAACAAAGTGCCACCAAAAATTTCTTGCAGCATCGGTGAAGCCATGCCGAGTACGCCGATGCCCGCGCTGACGTTCAAACACAGCACCGCCCAAATCAGCCAGAACTGCGGCGTTTTATGCGCATTTTTGAGATGCACATGGAAATCAGAAATCAGCGCGTGGCGTTTTTCGGGCAGCGTCCAGCCCGACAGTTTCCAACCCACGGGGGGAATGCGATACGAAAATGCACCTGCCGTCATCGCCACAAAATACACGCCTCCCATCACCGCAAAAGTCTGCCAAACGCCGACGCTGACAGCGGTATGAAAATGTTCCATCAGCATATTTGCCAAGGGCGCGCCTATCATCGCGCCGCCGCCAAAACCCATAATCGCCATGCCTGTTGCCATGCCGCGACGATCGGGAAACCATTTAATCAAAGTCGAAACAGGCGAGATGTAACCCAGCCCCAAGCCGATGCCGCCAATAAAACCTGAGCCTAGCCACATCATCCAGAGTTGATGCAGATACACGCCATACGCCGAAATCAGCAAGCCGCCAGACCAACAAATCGCCGCAACAAACGCCGCTTTGCGCGGGCCGACACGCTCTAGCCAACCGCCCCACATCGCCGCCGATGAACCGAGCAGCAAAAAGAACAAGGTGTACATCCACGACAGTTCGCTAATTTTCCAATCGCAACGGGTGGTGAATAAGGCATCCAACAAGCTCGCATCTGCGCCGCACGCCAGCGCACTGCTCACGCCCAACGCCTTAGACAGCGGCAACCAAAACACCGAAAAACCATACGCCATGCCGATACACAAGTGAATCGCCAAAGCAGCAGGCGGCACTAACCAACGATTAAATCCCGCCCGCGCGATGGTGCGTTCTTTGGCAAGCCAGCCTAATGCGGCAGCAGTAGAGGGTTGAACAGACATATGGAAACTCCCTGATATTTGTTGGTGAAAAACAAGCTATACGCTTACAGCTCGCCTCAAAAAGCGCGCAAGGATAAACGACAGCACAAGCCTTACGCAAACAGTTGACAGGGTTTAGAGCATAGACAACACTGCGCGCCGCTTAAAAATTCTCCATCTCAATGTTGTATTACCTGCTCAAAATCGCGCTATCTGCTGTACTCATCGTGGCAATTTCTGAAATTGCTAAGCGTCATTCTGGCTTCGCCGCGCTAGTCGCGTCCTTGCCGATTACCTCGGTGCTGGCATTCATTTGGTTGCGCTTAGAGTCCACGCCCACGACACAAATTGCCGAGTTATCTGGGCAAATTTTTTGGCTGGTATTGCCCTCTTTAATTTTATTTTTAGCCTTGGCTTTTTTACTCAAACAAGGTGTTAATTTTTGGCTAAGTTTGAGCGTTGCGATTGCGGCAACCGCTTGTGCTTACCTGCTCCTCATCGCAATCCTAAAACGTTACGGCATCACTTTATAAAATGACTATGAATTCTGACTGGCAAAATTTTCTTAACACGCAAGGCGCGCATTTTTCAGGCGATGATTTGACGCATTTTGGCGAGGTAAAAAGCGAGCTTACCGCCACTGCCAACAGCACGGTGTTATGCGCTTTGACGCAGTTCGGAGTGTTGCGTGTGAGTGGCGAAGAGGCGCAAAGTTTTTTGCAAAACTTGTTGAGCAATGACATACGTTTAGTGGATGCGACGCACGCACAACTAAGTAGTTTTAACACCGCCAAGGGACGCATGTTGGCGGTGTTTTTAATTTGGCGCGATGGTGAAGATTTTATTTTGCAACTCCCCACCAGCATCTTGGAGAGCTTGCGCAAAAAACTGTCCATGTATGTGTTGCGCGCTAAAGTAAAAATTAGCGATGCCAGCCATGACTTGCTGTGCATGGGTTTGAGCGGGTCGCACGCGACAGAAATTTTGCGCACAGTGTGCGACGAATTGCCAAATGAAGCGATGACGTGCGCCGAAAACGCAACGGTGCAGCTATTAAAAATCAGCGACACGCGCTATCAAGTCACTTGCCGCGCAGAACATGCGCAAGCGTTATGGATAGCACTTCTGACACAGGCGGAAAAAGTCGGCAGCCCTTGCTGGGACTGGCTCAACATCCGCGACGGCATTCCCACTATCTTGCCGCCCACACAAGAACAATTCGTGCCGCAGATGGTGAATCTCGATGCGCTAGGCGGCATCAATTTCAAAAAAGGTTGCTACCCCGGACAAGAAATCGTGGCGCGTATGCACTACCTAGGCAAGCTCAAACGCCGCATGTATCTGGCACATTTAGACTGCGCCGCAGCCCCCGTCGCGGGCGAGGAATTATTCAGCGCGGATATGGAGGGTCAAGCCAGCGGCATGATAGCCAACGTCGCCGCCGCACCGCATGGCGGCTATGACATTTTGGCGGTGCTACAAACCGCCAGCGTGGACTTAAATCCGATTCAAACGGCGCACGGCGACACGCTGAAATTTTTAGCTTTGCCTTACACGCTCGCCTAAGGAGCACATGAAAATGCAGCTAAAAAATATCCCGCGCGTACATTTTTTAGCTGGCATTTTCCTTGTCCTCATCATCGCCAATGCTTGTTGGCTTAATGCTTTTAGCACGCCCGATGCGCGTCTGTCGGATGTGTTCGTGCGCCAAGTTGCCAGCACGCTGAAAACCGATAGCAACATCGTGATCGTCGATATAGACGAGACCAGCATCGCCGCCATGCAAGACGTGGCGGGCAGTTGGCCGTGGCCGCGCGCGGTGCATGGCGAGTTGCTCGCGGGCATCGCGCGCCAACAGCCCGCCGCCATCGTGTTTGATATTTTGTTTAGCGAACCCGATCGTTATCGCCCCGACAGCGACCAACTGTTTAATGACGTATTGAGTGATATGCACAACGTGTATTTGCCCATGCTGCAACTGCAAGGCAAACAAGGCAGCGGCGTGTCACTGGCAGCATTAGCCCAGCTCACCGACATTCCGCACACCACAAATCCCGACCCAAATGCGCGCGCGATTTTGCTCACCCCGCAAGCGGTCGCGCCAAAATCATGGCGCATCGGGCTGATTAACTTCACTGAGGACGCGGACGGTATCGCGCGCCGTTACGAGCTGCGCCGCGACATCGGCGGCTGGCAACTCGAATCGTTACCCGCCCGTTTGATGCGTGATTTGGACATCAAGATCCCTACTGAAAACAGCATCGCGCTGCATTGGCGCGGCGCACAGCCAGCCTATCAACACATTTCCTATAGCGATTTATATGCCGACCAAACTCGCGAAACGCCGCTACGCGACGCGCACGAATTAACCGGCAAAATTATCATCATCGGCAGCAGCGCGACAGGCTTACACGACGTGCGCGCCACGCCAATTTCCAGCCTGTATTCGGGCACTGAAATTCTCGCCAGCGCGATTGATAATCTCAAAAATGCTCGCCACACCACCGCTTTGCCGACTTGGCTTTCAGGTGTATTAGCGGCCGTGTTAATTGCTTTGCAAGTGCCGTTATTTTTGCGCCGTAGCGACGCATCCAAAATCGGCGCGCTGTTATTTTTCATCAGCGGCGGCTTACTTGCGGCGCAGTATGTTGCGATGACTAAACTGTTCAGCGTCGCGCTGTTCACGCCCTTGTTATTCGCTTGGGCGTTTTTCTTTGCTGCCGCGATGAGTGAGTATTTACGCGAGAAGCAAGCGCGCGAACAAACCGTGCGCATGTTCAATCGCTTCCTCGATCCGCGCGTAGTCACCGCCCTCGTCGCACAAGGTGAAACCGCGCAATCGTTAGGCTCGCAAGCACGCAACATTACCGTACTGTTTTCAGATATACGCGGCTTCACCACCATGTCGGAAAGCCACACGCCCGAACAAATCGTCACCTTGCTGAATCGCTATTTCAGCTTGCAAGTAGCCATTATTTTTAGGCATGGCGGCACGCTGGATAAATTTATCGGCGATGCCATCATGGCGTTTTGGGGCGCACCACAGGACGACCCCAAACACGCGCAACACGCTGTCGCTGCCGCGTTAGAAATGGAGCAATGCTTGTTGCAATTCAAGCAAGAATTAGGCACAGAAGGCGCGGATTTTGATGTCGGTATCGGCGTGCATAGCGGGCGCGCGGTGGTCGGATTTATCGGCTCGGATGAACGCTTGGAGTACACCGCCATCGGCGACACGGTCAATTTATCCAGCCGCATCGAAGGCTTAACCAAAGGCGTGGCGCGCGTTTTGGTGTCGAGCGACACCGTGGCGCGTTGCGGTAATGAATATGAATTTAGCGCGATGGGTTCGTATGCTGTAAAAGGTCGCGTGCAAGAAGTGGAATTATTTTTACCTAGGGAGAAACAAGCATGAAAAAAGTAATGGTATTACTGTTGTTAAGCTGCATCACGCTGCCCGCCTTAGCCGACTCAATCGGCTACACGGTGCGCACTACCGAGATTAAAACCAAGCCATTTAGTGATGCTGCCACGCTCGCCACGCTGCCCGAAAAAGCCAGCGTCAGCATCATGCAACGCATGGGCGGCTGGGTGCGCATCAACAGTAGCTCAGGCAATGGCTGGGTAAAAATGCTCAATCTACGCAGTAGCAATACCCGTGCGGGAGACACTGGGCTACAAAGCCTATTTAACGCGGGACGTACAGGGAGTAGCGGCATCACGGTCGCAACAGGGGTGCGCGGGCTGTCGAGTGAAGATGTGCAAAATGCATCGCCCAATCCAGCTGAATTTGCCAAGTTAAAAAACTATGCGGTAGATAGCAAGCAAGCAAATCAGTTTGCGCAAAATGGCAAATTGAAATCACAAAAACTCGACTTTGTTGCGGCTCAATAATTGAAAAAGGGAAACATCATGAGTCATTACAAAATTATGCTTATCGCGGTAAGCCTTAGCCTGTCTGGCTGCGCGGGGATGGATACACAACAGCTTATGCAGCTCGGCGGCAATGCCATGAATAAAGTTGTGGCTGCGAACAAGCCTGTCAGCGAAGCCGAAGAAATTCAAATTGGTCGCGGCATCGCCAGCAATTTGCTCGGTGCCGCACCGCTCTCGACCAATCAACGCGCGCAAAGCTATGTCAACAATGTCGGACGTTGGGTCAGTTTGCATACCGATCGTCCTAATTTGCCTTGGCAATTTGGCGTGTTGGAAAGTGCGGATTTGAACGCCTTCGCCACCCCAGGCGGGACGATTTTTATCACCAAAGGATTGCTGCAACATTTGAAAACCGAGTCGGAATTAGCTGGCGTGTTGGCGCATGAAATGGTGCATGTATTGAGTAAACATCATTTAGCGGCGTTGCAAAAAGCCGCTAACCTTAATATCGCGGGCGACTTGGCGGGACAAGCCCTCAATTCGCCCAGCAATCCCATGCTGGAGAAAGCCTTGCAAGCTGGTAAAGAAGTGTATGCACGCGGCTTGGATAAAGATGATGAGTTTGAAGCCGACCGCAAAGGCATCGTGATTGCCACGCGTTCAGGCTACGATCCGTTTGGCTTGCCCGCCGTGTTGCAAATGTTGGACTCAGCGAATGCGCAAGATTCCTCGCTGGCATTGATGTTCAAGACCCACCCCGCCCCCGCTGCACGCTTAAGTTTGCTGGATAAAATTATGGCGAATAATTTTGATGGCTATACCAGCCCCACGCAAACCGATGCGCGCTTTAATGCGGCGGTAGCTACTTTGAAATAGGAAGTGGCAGTTTGTAGGAGGCCGATTTATCGGGCGATAGCGACCTCTAACAATCGCTCGATAAATCTAGCTCCCACAAGCCTCCCCCGCAGCTACTCCTCAATAAACTCCAAGGCATTGTCATCAGGATCGCGGCAGAACAACGCCGCGCGACCTGTTGAGCTTTCGGTAAATTTTATATTTGCGGCGATGAGGCGCGTGCGTAATTCGGCGATGTCGCTCACCCCATAAGCGACATGTCGATCGCGTCCGCCGTGTGCTGCGCGCTTCAATCCGACTTCTGGATTGGGCAGCAACATCAGATGAATTTGCTGAGTGGGTGTGACCACATACCAGATGCCAGCAAAGCTCATCACGGGACGCTTGGCATCTTCAGCTAAGCCCAACAGATCGCCGTAAAAAGCGCGGGAGCGGGCGAGGTCAGCACTTAAAAAAGTGGTGTGCAAAATCGCAGTGAGCTTCATGCCTTAACAGGGGTCACTTTGCTCGCCGCCAACTTGGCACGACGACGCGCTTCATCCGTATCAACGCCCGTCGCTAATGCCACGCCCATGCGACGACGTTGGAACGATTCGGGTTTACCAAATAAACGGATGTCGCTACCCGGTACGCGCAACGCGTCGGCCACCCCAGTAAAGGCAATCGCCTTAGCATCGTGCTGACCATAAATCACCGCACTTGCCCCCGCGCTGCGCAAACTGACGTTGACGGGCAAGCCCAAAATTGCGCGCGCATGAATTTCAAATTCGCTTTGCACTTGCGTACACATGGTCACCATACCGGTGTCGTGCGGACGCGGACTGACCTCGCTAAACCACACTTGATCGCCCTGCACAAACAGCTCCACGCCAAACAGCCCTAAGCCGCCCAAGTCCTCAGTTACTTTTTTCGCAATGTCGCGTGCGGCGTACAAAGCCTTATCGCTCATAGCTTGCGGCTGCCAGCTCTCAACATAATCGCCCTGCACTTGCACATGCCCAATCGCCTCGCAAAATTGCGTTTCTATCGAACCATCTGCCGCGACAGAGCGCACCGTAAGCAACGCGATTTCAAAATCGAAATCTATCGCGCCTTCGATAATCACGCGGCATTGCGCCACACGACCGCCACTTTGAGAGTATTGCCAAGCGGCATCCACTTCACTCGCATTCGCGACTTTTGACTGCCCCTTACCCGACGATGACATCACGGGTTTGATAAAACACGGATAGCCTATCGCCTCACACGCCGTGCGCATCGCCTCTAAACTATCGGCAAATTGATATGCCGAAGTTGGCAAACCCAAAGTCTCGGCAGCTAGGCGGCGTATGCCTTCGCGGTTCATGGTCAAACGCGTGGCGCGCGCAGTAGGAATCACCCGCGCCACATTGTGTTGCTCCAACCACTCCAACATATCGGTGGCAATCGCTTCGATTTCGGGCACGATTAAATCGGGCTTTTCTAATTCAACCAGCGCGCGCAACGCCGCGCCATCGGTCATGTCGATGACATGCGCGCGATGCGCTACTTGATGCCCCGGCGCATCGGCATATCTATCCACCGCAATGGTTTCGACGCCCAAACGCTGCAACGCGATGATGACTTCCTTACCCAATTCGCCACAGCCCAACAACATCACACGCGTCGCATTCGCGCTCAAAGGAGTACCGATAGTCACAGCAAAATGAGTGGATTTCATGGCAAAGGAAGAGAGTTTTAGAAGCGCGAAATTATACAGAAGCGCGACAATTTTTTTGTAGGTCAGTGTGTCTGCATTGGTAAAAATTAGGCCTGCGTCGTTTTCACTTCTACGCCCGCTCGTCCTTGCGCGAAGGTGATTTGCAACGCGCTACCAATGGCTAACTGCTGCGCGCTACTCACGACCGCGCCGTGCGCGTCTTGCACCAAGCTGTAGCCGCGCGCGAAGACGTGTTGCGGGTCGAGTAAAGAAAGTTGCTGCGCGGTGTGTTGCAAGCTGGCGTTGTGGTGTTTTAGCTGCTGTTGCATGGCGTGCTGTAGCCGCTGGGCTAATTTGGCGTGCTGTTGTTGCAAGCCGGCGCAATCAATACGGGCGCGATGCAGCCGTTGAGTGAGAGATTGCACGCGCAAATTTTCATGTTGTTTGCGATATGCGAAAGCGCGCTGTAAGCGTTGCTGCATTTGCGTTAATTGTTGCGCTTGACGCTGTAATTGTTGCGCAGGATGAATCACGCGACGCTGCATAAAATCCAAAGTTTGCATGGCATTTTGTAAGCGGTTACGCATGGCACGCTGTAAATGTAAGACCGTGTCGCTCAAGCCATCTAGTAGCGCGTGACGATCTTGTACCACGCGCTGCGCGGCGGCGGTGGGCGTGGGAGCGCGTTCGTCAGCGACAAAATCAGCGATGGTGAAATCGGTTTCATGCCCCACCCCACTGACGGTGGGAATGGCACTCAGGGCAATGGCGCGCACCACCACTTCTTCATTAAATGCCCATAAATCTTCGATGCTGCCACCACCACGACAAATAATCAGCACGTCACATTCGGCACGCGTATTCGCCAGTGCAATCGCCTGCGCAATTTTTTGCGCGCTGCCTACGCCTTGTACGGGCGTGGGATAAAGCAGCACAGGCACATTCGGCAAACGCAATTTCAGCGTCGTCAGCACATCACGCAAGGCGGCGGCTTGCGGCGAGGTAATCACACCGACACGGCGCGGAAACTTAGGCAGGGCGCGCTTATTTTCGGCCGAGAATAAGCCTTCGCCAGCCAATTGCTGTTTAAGTTGCTCAAATTGCTCATATAAAACGCCTAAACCCGCTGGACGCAGTTGTTCGATGGTGAGTTGAAAATCGCCGCGCTGCTCATATAAAGAGGCAATCGCTAACACTTCGACCAATTGGCCATTACTAATCGGACGCTCGATCATTTGATTTTTATGGCGGAACATTACGCAGCGCACTTGCGCTTGCTCGTCTTTGAGCGAAAAGTAGAAATGCCCCGAAGCTGCTTTGAGCAAATTCGAAATTTCGCCGCGCACCCACACCATCGGCACGTTACTTTCGATTAACTGCTTGATTGCCAAGTTAAGTTCGGCGACGCGCAATACGCGATTTTTTTCTTGATAAATTAGTCCTGAAGACATATTGACTTTCTTAAATAACCCACAAATCCCGCTGCTATAGGCTTAACACTCGCTATACATAAAAAAATTTTCTTAACTTACAGCAAGTCACTGTTTTAAATACACTTTCAAAGTGTCTCAAAATTAGGCATACCGTTAAAAACCCTTATCCAACATCACTTTAAGTGCTTAACCCCAAATCTATTCACAAAGTTATCCACAGATTTTGTGGGCAACCGTAGATTCCCTTACGCGGCGGTGAGTTAGCAAAAGCAAGCGATTTCTGCAAAATAAATGTAAAGAATTCGGTTGACATTCCCGACTAATCCACAAAGCCACACTCTCATAGAGCGTCCCTCAAGTCTAACGAAGCAAGCACCCGACAAAATTAACTAACACATTGTTTTTTATTGGCAAATTGCTCTTGTGTCAAAATTAGGCATGCGATTAAAAAGCCTTATCCACCATCACTTTAGCGACTTCATCAAGCATCTATCCACAAAGTTACCCACAGATAATGTGGGTAACAGAAAAATCCTTATTAGATGGTGAGTTAGCGTGTCTTAATCAACAAATTTATGAGAAATCTTGCCCAACTTAACTTGAACCGCTACAGTTGCGCCCTTTGCAAATTCCGACACTATCAACCCTCAAGCATATACGAGTTATTTTCGCGTATCCCTGCCCATTCAAAAATTAGGAGTATCACTTTGTTTGCAATTGTTGACGCTGCCGGCTGGCCAATTTATTCACTAATTTTAGCGTCCATCGTCGCCCTAGGTTTAATCGCTGAACGCTTAATGTTTTTACGCAGCAGCAAAATTGCGCCACCCACGTTGCTCAATGAAGTACTCAAGGAGCTTAAACAACGCGGATCGAGCGAAGCCATGATTGCAAAGCTCAATGCTCACTCCCCACTCGGTCGAATTTTTGCAGCTGGCGTAAAGAACATGAAAAGCCAACCCGCGATTATGAAAGAATCTATCGAAGAAGCAGGACGCGCCACCACGCACGAACTGGAACGCTTCCTCACCACACTCGGCACTATCGCGTCAATTAGCCCTTTATTAGGCTTGTTCGGCACCGTAGTCGGCATGATTGAGATTTTTGGCTCACAAAATGCGGCGGGCAATAGCCCTGCGATTTTGGCGCACGGCATTTCGATTGCGTTATACAACACCGCTTTTGGTCTGATTGTTGCGGTGCCTAGCATGATTTTTTATCGCCATTTCCGCGCGCAAGTAGATAGCCTGACGATAGAGATGGAGCAACAAGCCATCAAATTAGTTGAGACCGTACACGGTCAACGTAAAGACTAAGCCGCTATGAATTTTCAACGTGGGCGCAATCGCGAAGAACCCGAAATCAATCTGATTCCGATGATCGACGTGCTGTTGGTGATTTTGATTTTTATGATGGTCACCACCAGTTATGCAAAATTTTCTGAACTGCAAATCAACCTGCCGCAAGCGGGCGGTGACGCCAGCACTAGCACGGTGCAACAGCTCTCGGTTGCCGTCGATGCCAATGGTAATTACGCGATTAACAGTAAGGGCGTGGTTTACAGCGGCATCAATGGCTTGTCAGATGCGCTGAAAAAATCAGCAGGAACGCAAACTGACCCGACAATTGTTATCAATGCGGATGCCAAAGCTACCCATCAATCAGTGGTCAATATCATGGAAGCGGCGCGCTTAGCGGGCTTTGGGCGCATTACTTTCACGACCCAAAATCAAGTGAACTAAGTGTTCATCTTGCAACGCCACTGGTATCGCATCACCCCGCTGCACCTAGTGCTGCTGCCAGTGAGTTGGCTGTTTGGCGCACTTGCAGCCACGCGTCGCGCGCTGTTCCGCACAGGGATTTTTAGCAGCACTCAGCTCAATGTTCCCGTCATCATCGTGGGCAATATCAGCGTCGGCGGCACTGGTAAAACACCACTCACTTTATCACTCGCCGCGCAACTGATCGCGCACGGCAAACATCCCATGATTATCAGTCGCGGCTATGGCGGCACGAGCTTAGGGCCACAAGCTGTTACGCTAAACAACCGTGCGGCGCAAGTTGGCGACGAGCCGCTGCTAATGGCGCAACGTCAACTTTGCCCTGTTTGGATAGGACGCAATCGCGTTGCCACCGCCCTTGCCGCACTCGCCGCGCATCCTGAATGCGATGTGATTCTGTGCGACGACGGCTTACAGCATTACCGTTTACAGCGCGATGTAGAAATCGTAGTGGTCGATGCGGCGCGACAGTTTGGCAATCAATTTTTATTACCTGCGGGGCCGTTGCGCGAGCCTGTGTCGCGGCTCAAAAGTGTCGCTGCGATTGTCTATAACGGCGGTATAGAAGCGGATAACGCAAAACAATTTTCCATGCAGTTGCAAGGTGAGATTTTTTATAATTTATTAACACCGAGCCAAACCGCGACTGCCCTTGAGCTAAAAGGCTTGCGCTGTCATGCCATTGCAGGAATCGGCAATCCATCACGCTACTTTGCTGCTTTAACCAAACTCGGTTTAAGTTTTACTAATCACGCCTTTGCCGACCATCACGCCTATCGCGCCGAAGAATTAAATTTCGCCGCTTGCGATGCGCTACTCTTAACTGAAAAAGATGCGGTAAAATGCGCGCCCTTCGCGGATGCCCGATATTGGGTGTTACGCGTCGAAGCACAGATTTCCCCCGCGCTCATCGAACTCATACTGCGAAAGATGCAACATCATGGATGCAAAACTGCTTGAAATTTTGGTTTGTCCTTTGTGCAAATCGCCGCTGATTTACCAAAAATCCGCACAAGAATTAGTCTGCAAAGCCGACCGTTTAGCTTTCAAAATTGCTGACGACATTCCAGTCATGTTGGTCGATGAAGCCCGTACCCTCAGCGTAGATGAAATCGAAAAACTGTAATCATGACTGCATTTCACGTCGTCATTCCTGCCCGCTTCGCCTCCACCCGCTTACCTGGTAAACCGCTGCTCGACATCGCTGGCAAGCCTATGGTTATAAGGGTTGCCGAGCAGGCGAGCTTGAGTGGCGCACAAGAAATTTACATCGCGACCGACTATCAGCCGATTTTAGAGGTCGCCGCTGCGAACGGTTTTAATGCCTGTATGACGCGCAATAATCACGTCAGCGGCACGGATAGAATCGCCGAAGTAGTTGCGCAACGCGGCTGGTCGGATGACAGCATCGTGGTGAATGTGCAAGGCGACGAGCCGCTGATTCCACCCGCGCTGATACGCGCAGTCGCAGAACATTTACATCAGCATCCTGAATGCGCCATCGCCACCGCCGCGCACGCCATTCACGACGAAGCCAGTTTGCGCAATGCCAACATCGTCAAAACCGTGCTGGATAAAAATGGTAACGCGCTGTATTTCAGCCGTGCACCCATTCCGTATCCACGTGATTTATTCGCCTCCGCGACAGGCAATGCAACCGCATTACACAATGACTTACCCCGCGATTTACCCGTACTGCGCCATATCGGCATTTACGCGTATCGCGTTAGTTTTTTGCGTGCTTACAGCCAATTAGCCCCGTGCGCGCTGGAACACTTTGAAGCCTTGGAACAACTGCGCGCGCTTTATCACGGCTACAAAATCGGCGTGACGATAGCCGACTATGCACCACCCGCCGGCGTGGATACGCAAGCGGATTTAGAGTTGGCAAGAGAGCTATTTTTAGTAAACAGTCGTTAGTTTTTAGTCGCTAGTCGTTGGTTGCTGCTTGTGCATCGTGCAGTGATTTAACTAACGACTAGCCGCTAACAACTAGCGACTACATTTAAAGGAAACAACATGAGACTGATACTTCTAGGTGCACCGGGTGCTGGCAAAGGCACACAAGCAAACTACATCAAAGAAAAGTTTGCCATTCCGCAAATCTCCACGGGAGACATGTTGCGCGCGGCGGTGAAAGCGGGTTCGCCATTAGGCGTGTCGGCGAAAAAAATTATGGACGCGGGCGGCTTGGTGTCGGACGACATCATCATCAATTTAGTCAAAGAACGCATCAAAGATGCCGACTGCGCGCACGGCTTTTTGTTCGACGGTTTTCCGCGCACCATTCCGCAAGCACAAGCCATGAAAGACGCGGGGATCCCAATTGATTTTGTGGTCGAAATTGATGTTGAAGATAAAGAAATTATTCAACGCATGAGTGGTCGCCGCGTGCATCTCGCCTCTGGTCGCACTTACCACGTGGTGTTTAATCCGCCCAAAGTAGCGGGCAAAGATGATGAGACTGGTGAAGAGCTGGTGCAACGTCCCGACGACGTGGAAGACACCGTAATGAAACGCTTAGACGTGTATCACCAGCAAACCAAACCGCTGGTTGAATACTATTCAGCTTGGCAACAATCTGGTGCGGCGAACGCCCCTAAATGCGTGCATGTCGCAGGGGTAGGTTCAGTCGAAGCGATACGCGAAAAAGTGTTCGCGCTGTTGGAAAACTAATATGGCCAGCAAAGCTATTTTGACGCTAGATGAAGCGAAAAAAATTGCTGCCGCCGCCGAGGCAGAAGCGTTACGCAATGACTGGAAAGTGACTATCGCGGTAGTCGATGACGGCGGGCATTTGTTGTATTTGCAGCGTGCGCACGACACCAAGTTTGGCTCAGTCGAAACCGCGATGATGAAGGCGCACGCGGCGGCGGCTTTTCAATACGCCACCAAAGATTCCGAAACCGCTGTGCAAAGCGGACGCTTGATACATCTGGCTTTGCCAGGCGTAATTCCAGCCGAAGGCGGCGTGCCGATTGTGCGCGACGGCGTGGTGATTGGCGCATTAGGCATCAGCGGCGTGCGCGCAGCACAAGACGGACAGATAGCGGCAGCAGGCTTACAAGGGCTGACGCAGCGTTAAACGCTTTAAGATACAAAACGGCGCATAAAAAAGCTCGGCGACCTGATAGTCGCCGAGCTTTTTTACGCGCTTAATTTTACAAAGGCTGCGTCGGGAAACGATAATTTTCCTGTGTCATATTTTCAATCCCGCACGGCAATTTTTCTATCCAATCTAAAAAATTATTCACCATTTTTTTGCCCTTAAACGAGCGGCCATGTTGCGGCACGATTGCTTCGACATCCATACCCCTCACCATATTT
Organism: Pseudomonadota bacterium; assembly: GCA_046049345.1. Lineage (GTDB taxonomy): Bacteria > Pseudomonadota > Gammaproteobacteria > Burkholderiales > Gallionellaceae > Gallionella. The sequence continues at coordinate 16,807 of JBJORQ010000001.1, forward strand.
ACCCAGTAGCGATTGATGCGATTTGAAATCATGTAACGGCGGTGAAAGCCTTCCATGGTTTTAATATGCGCATTGAAATCTTGCACGGGCGTATCGGCTTCGGTGTGCGACACAATCGACGCGCCCATGTCGCCCGAAAATAAAATTTTGCTAATCGGATCGTAAAATTGGAAGTTGCCTTCTGAGTGCATAAAGTGTGCAGGAATCGCCACGATGTTCGACGCACCCAATTTGAAATACATGCCTTCATCGGGTATCGAAATAATCCGTCCGTCGATGTTGCCGACGCTACAAAAATGGGGAATAAAACGCGCCCACAATTTTGAAATCGCAATTTGGCAATCCGAATGAATCATCCATTTATTGATTGACGCGATGATGTCTGGGTCGGCATGAGAAGCCAAAATATATTCCAGTTTTTTAGGCGGGAAATAATTGTGCATCTCCATGAGTAAGCCGTTGTAAGTCATGTTGCCGCCTGGATCGAGCAGCGCGCCATGACCATTATTGACAATCAAAAACTGATTTGCTTGTACTGCAATACCCGCTTTGTCATCAACCAAATCGTCGAACATCAAGACTTTATGCGAGCCATTATTGAATAATTCCACCGACATCTTTTCCGCCCCTAGTCACTGATTTTTTAGTGCGCGCATGGTAAGCGAGGGAGTGCTTAAAGCGTTTGATACATATCAAAGATATGGCTAGTAGTTGGTAGCTACTAGCGGGTAGCCAATCGCCACAAGCTCGTCGTTTCAGCCTTACGCGCCGCGTGCAAGGGATCGCTGGTGTCGGCAACTTTTGGGTGATGCGGTTTAATGTCGGCTTTATCAATCACGCGCAAGCCTGCGGCGTGTATCCATTCCAACAATTCATCGCGCGTGCGCAAACCTAGGTGTTCGGCGATGTCGGACAAAATCAACCAGCCTTCGCCGCCCTCGGTTAAGTGTTCAGGCAAGCCCGCTAAAAAGCCGCGCAACATTTGGCTGGCAGGATCGTAAATCGCGAACTCAACAGCGGCACTTGGGCGCGCAGGAATCCACGGCGGATTACAGACGATTAACGGCGCGCGACCTTGCGGAAATAAATCAGCGTGCACCACATCCACTTGCGCATCAAAACCCAAGTTCACCAGATTATCTTTGGCGCAACGCAAAGCGCGCACATCTTGGTCAGTAGCAATCACGCGCTGCACGCCGCGATGCGCCAACAACGCCGCCAACACGCCTGTGCCCGTACCAATATCGAAGGCTAATTCGGTAGATGGCAGCGGTGCGTTATTCACCAGCGTGAGGTACTCGCCGCGCACGGGCGAGAACACGCCGTAATGCGGATAAATGCGATTTTCTAACACAGGGATTTCCACGCCTTTTTTGCGCCATTCATGCGCGCCGACCAAGCCCAATAATTCGCGTAACGACACCACCGACGCGCCGCCCGATTTGCCATAAACCTCGTGGCATGCCAAAGCAACTTCGGGCGCGCGACCGAGTGGAATCGAATAATCGGTACTAAGTGGAATCAAAATCATCGCCAACACGCGAGCGCGTTGCCCTTGCGCTTGGCGGTGCAAATTAAACGCTTCACTCGCCACCGCAGAGGTTTTAGACGGCTTGCGATCGACGCGGCGCGACAGCGCGATTAACAACTGCCGCGCATTCTGAAAATCGCCCCGCCACAGCAACGCAGTACCTTCGCAAGCCAAGCGATACGCCACATCCGCCTTGAGCGTGTCATCAGCAATCACCACTTTTTTGGGCGCAGGCAAACCGCTCTCCGAACGCCAAACTGCTTTACATTGTTTACCTGCTTCGTTCCAAATTATCATGGTGATTTTCTCGTTGATGCGTAGCGAACTACGCGATTTTGAAGTTGATGTTAGCGGTCTAAACAGTATTTCGGGTGTCTCTAGAAGCTCAAACCGCTAGGGGCATCACCACCAAACTACACAGCTCAAGCTGCAAGGTTGGTGCGATAAGTAAGAACGTATTACGACGAGATTTGAGTTTCTAGAGATGCCCGATTATTTACGCGCTGCCCACCATGCACGTTGCTGCTCTTTGTCCATAAATGACCACGCCAAGATGCGGCTTTTCTTCTGGCCTTGCGACATTTCTATGGTGCGGTTATCGACAGCACCTGAGTATTTCAGAGCGCGATAGACATGCGGCAAAGTCGCAGATTTTGAAATCAGCGTGGTGAACCACAAGCAGTTATTTCCGCCCGACTTGCTCTCTTCTATCATGCGTTTGACGAAATCTTGTTCGCCGCCATCGCAACACAATTCCATGCTTTGTCCGCCAAAATTCAGCACGGGATTTTTACGTTTATCCGACTCAAGCCCTAAGTTTTGCCACTTGCGCTGCGCACCTTGACGGGCTTGCGCGAGCGACTCATGGAACGGCGGATTGCACAGCGTCACATCAAAAAATTCATCCGCTTTAGTCACGCCAGCAAAAATTGCATTACGCGAGCGTTGCAAACGCAATTCAACATCGGCTTGCATGTCATTGGCGCGCAACAGCGCATCGGCATTTTCTAACGCAGCAACATCAATATCGGTGCCGACAAATTGCCAGCCGTACACGCGATTACCAATCAAAGGATAAATCGCATTCGCCCCCACGCCCACATCCAAGGCGCGCACTTTGCGACCTTGCGGAATTTTTCCGCCGTTGCTCTCGCCCAATAAATCCGCCAAATAATGCAAATAATCGGCGCGCCCCGGAATCGGCGGACACAGATAATTTTCTGGCACATCCCAGTCGCAGATGCCGTACATGTCCTTGAGCAGCGCGCGATTCAAGGCTTTCACCGCCGCAGGACTAGCGAAGTTAATCGAATCGTTACCGTATTCATTCTTGCTCACAAAACCCGCCAATTCAGGACTGGCCGCGATGAGTTTGACGAAGTCGTAACGACTGCGATGCAGGCTGCGCGGATGCAGCAGATTTTTTTCTTCGGGGATTTTGGCGGAGGAGGACATAGCAAGAATCAATAGAAAACGAGCGCGGCATTCTAACCGATGCGAGCATGTCATCACGGACTGCTTTGCGTATAATCGCGCCCTTTTTACAACCTTCCCTAAAGAGAACGCTATGAGCTTATTACACGTCCGCCCCGGTAAAAAACTGCCCCACGAATGCAACGTCATTATTGAAATCCCACAAAACTCTGATCCCGTTAAATACGAAATCGACAAGGATTCAGGCGCGTTGATGGTGGATCGTTTTGTCGCGACGTTGATGCGTTATCCGTGCAACTACGGCTACATTCCCGACACTATCGCCGACGATGGCGACGCAGTGGACGTGTTGGTGATTACCCCTTTCCCCTTGGTACATGGCGCGGTGATTGCCTGTCGCGTGATTGGCATGTTGAGCATGTCCGACGAAGGCGGCGACGATGCCAAGCTGATTGCCGTGCCAGTCGATAAACTCACACCACTGTATCGCGATGTTAAAACTTACCAAGATTTGCCAGAAATCACCTTGGCACAAATCAAACATTTCTTTGAATTGTACAAAGCTTTAGAGCCAGGCAAATGGGTCAAAGTCAACGGTTGGCAAGGCATCGAAGCCGCGCATCAAGAAATCATCAACGGCTTGGCCGCGTATCAAAAATCACTCGTGGCGAAATAAATGAGCGCGCAAATCATCGACGGCAAAGCCATTGCCCAACAGGTGCGCGCCGAGTGGAAGATTCGTGCCGATGCCCTCAAAGCGCGCGGCATCACGCCTGGCATGGCGGTGATTATTGTCGGCAACGACCCTGCGTCTAAGGTTTATGTCGCCAACAAAGTCAAAGCCTGCGCCGAGCTGGGTCTGTATTCCATCCACAAAGAATTGCCCGCCGATGTCACGGCAGAACAATTACTGCGTGAAGTGGAACTGCTCAATAACGATCCCGCCATCCACGGCATTTTGGTGCAACTGCCCCTGCCTAAACATCTGGATGCCAATCAAGTGATTGAGGCAATCAATCCCGATAAAGACGTGGACGGTTTCCATCAAAAGAACGTCGGCGCATTGGTCACAGGCGAGACACCATTTCCGTCTTGCACCCCTTACGGCGTGATGGTGTTGCTGGAAAAAACAGGCATCAGCATCGAAGGCAAACACGCCGTCATCATTGGTCGCAGCAACATCGTCGGCAAACCGATGGCGTTATTGTTGTTGCACAAAAATGCCACCGTCACCATCTGCACCTCCAAGACCGTTGACCTCGCGAAACACACCCGCGATGCCGACATTTTGGTCGCCGCAGTCGGGCGCGCTAACTTCGTCACCGGCGATATGGTCAAGCCCGGTGCAGTGGTGATTGACGTGGGTATCAACCGCAACGCCGAAGGAAAGTTAGTTGGCGATGTGGACTTCAACAGCGTCAAAGAAGTCGCAGGCTATATCACCCCTGTGCCCGGCGGCGTGGGTCCCATGACCATCACCATGCTGGTCGCCAACACGGTAAGAGCAGCGGAACGCTTATCATAGTTTTACGCAACCGAAGCAATAAACAAGCCCAGATTTTGCTGGGCTTTTTTATTGCTTATCACTACGAATCCTCCCTGCCGCGCTGATGTTTTTCAATAATGCGGCGGTCGCGTTTGGTGGGGCGACCTTTGAATAAGAAGCGCGCGGGTTCGGCTTTTAGGCGGGCGGTATGTTCGGCGCGCAGGCTGCGACTTTCATCCGTTTCTAAATATAATTTTTGCGCGTCGGGCGCGCCGCCGCGCTTGTTGCTCAACGCGATGACATCCACCACATAGCGCACTTCGCCGTGGCGTATATCTAGACGGTCGGTCGGAGCTACGGTCTTAGCAGGCTTGACGCGCACGCCATTGAGCAACACTTTGCCTTGCTCTACCGCCACCACCGCCAGTGCGCGCGTCTTAAAAAAGCGCGCCGCCCACAGCCATTTGTCGATACGACATTTATCTTGTTCGTCGGTCATTCTTACGCTCCAAATAATTTCGCTTTAAGCAATGTTTCAACGCACAATCACGCCCTTAAATTTTCGCCACTGCACCGACTTACCATGCAAAGAATCCTGCTCATCTGCGCCCTACTCGCCCCCGCTGTACAGGCCGATACCTTCATGTTTATCGACGCGCAACCGCGCAGCGAACTGTGGCTGAATGCGGGATTTTTCTCGCATCATTTTTAACAAACAGCGGGCTTTAATAATCGCAATTTAGGCGCAGGTTTGGAGTATCGCTATTCAACGGTCAACTCGATTACCGCTGGTGAGTTTTACAACAGCGACCGCCACACTTCGCATTATCTGGGATGGTATTGGCAACCCGCGCAAATTGGCGCAGTACGCGCGGGGCTGGTCGCAGGTGCCTTTGACGGCTATCCGATGATGCAAAATGGCGGTTGGTTTTTCGCCGCGATTCCGATTTTAAGTGTGGAATATCAACGCGTCGGCGCGAACTTAGCCATCGTGCCCAGCTACCAAAATCGCCTGCATGGCGCGCTGTCGCTACAACTCAAAGTGAAACTTTTTTAAGCTCCACGCGGCTCGCTTTTAATTTATACAACAGCAGCCCAACGCCCAATCCAGCTGCCACGGACGAGCAGGTAAACAGCGCGCTCGCGCCGTAGTGTTGCCAGATTGGCCCGCTGGCAAAGCCGCCGATGATGCCGCCCGCGCCATAGGTCAAACTGCCAAATAACGCTTGTCCTTTGGACTGGTGGCGACCTTGAAAATACTGGTGTACCAAGCCGACCGCAGCCGCGTGGGTTGCGCCAAAACTAGCGGCATGTAGCACTTGCGCGAGCAACAATAACGGCACGCTTTCCACGCACCAAGCGATGAGTAAAAAGCGCAGCGCGGCAAGCGCGAAGCTCACTAGCAAAATATGTGTGTAGCTAAATTTTTTATGTAACAACGGCATAACAAAAAACACCGCGATTTCGCAAATCACCCCTAACGCCCAGAGCGCGCCGACCGCTGTTTTGCTGTAATCGTGTTCGACTAAATACAAGGAATAAAATGTGTAGTACGGGCCGTGTGCAACGGACATCAAGGCACATGCGCCGAACAGGGCGAGCACGCGCGGCTGCATCACGATGGCTTTTATCGGCTGGCTGTCGGTGTGATGCGCGACGATTTCGGTGTGCGGCATTTGTCGCGCAAAAATCAAAATGCCGATTTCGCATACCAGCCCTGCCCACAGCAAATAGGCAATGGCGATGTAGTCAAACGCCCAACCCAAACCCATTACCGAGACGATAAAACCAATCGAGCCCCATGATCGTATGCGTCCGTAATGCGCGGTGTTTTTGCCTAAATAACTGAGTGTGGTGGCTTCGACCAGCGGCATCGACGCGCTCCAAAAAAACGCCATCAAGGACAGCACGATAAACATGCCCCAAAAGCTGGTGGTGGTGAATACACCCAGATAGCACAAGGCGGAGAAGGTGGCGGCGAGTTGCACGACTAAGCGGCGTTTGCCCGTATGGTCGGCCAACCAGCCCCATAAATTCGGTGCGATTAAACGCATCACGGGCTGCAAGGACATCAAGATGCCGATTTCTATCGGGTTGAAGTGGATGGAGGTGAGATACAAGCTCCAGTACGGCGCGAACATGCCGACGAAAGCGTAGTAGAAAAAATAAAAGCCAGCGATGCGCCAGTGGTAGTTTTTTGGGGAGGTCAATTACTGAAGTGCCACGATAGGAAAAATAAGGCTGTACATGAAAAGTTTATTTTCACTAACGATGTAGCAGTCCTAGATACAAATAAAAATTGAGGAATAAAGCAGTATGCGCAGGCACCGCATGATTAAAAGCAGGCTTAGCAATGCTTATTTCACACACCGGATACCATTACCGCCACCTTGTTTAGCCTGCTGCATCGCTTCGTCAGCACGCGCAAACAAGCCTACTAAAGTATCCGTCGGTGTGACCTGACTAATACCAACAGAAATTGTAGTCGAGGGTAATGCGTCACCGCTAGGCAAAACAACCATCGCTCGGCTAATGCTAGACCTCAATCTTTCAGCCGCAATCCCCGCATCAAACAGTGAGGTGTTCGGTAAAAAAGCAGCAAATTGCTCACCTATGTAATGCCCCATCTGATCCCCAGGACGTAACAGCGACAACATAATATGAGCAATATTTCGCAATGCCTGATCGCTACCCAGTTGCCCATAGCTGCTAGCAAAGGAAGCGAATTGATCCATCTCCAAAATCATTACGCAACCAGGTTGATTATTCATAATGCTACGTTGTAAACAACGTTCAAATTTTGTGTACATCCAATGACGACTGTACAGACCCGTTAGCTCATCCACCATAGGAACACTTGAGAAGCCATTATGATGCTCGAGACTTTCACCCATAAATTGATCTGCGACGCGAATACGTTTAGTCAATATACTCAACATGTTATGTGCGGCAACATGGGATTTATCAATCAGCTCCCACAACGCCGTGTGATCAATAGCGAGCAACCTACAATCCGTAGCTGTAATGACAAATGCTGAAACATTTCCTCCGCCAAGAATCGACATTTCACCGACACACTCACCTTCACCAAGCATAGCAATCGGCTCGACAGCAGACTCTTTAGTCTGAATACTCAATCGCCCAGAAAGAATGATGTAGGTCAGATTATTAACCTGCCCTGGGGTTAGTAAAGTTTTTCCTAAAGTCACGCTCCTGATAGTCGAACGGCTTAAACATTTATTTAATAAACCACTTGGAATTCCACGAAATAATGGGGAATTTTCCAGTAACTGTCGAGCTTCATTAGTATGTTTCACATCATTACCTTTATCAATTTTTCCATGCAGTATGGATGTTGCTAATACAAACAATTAGTTCTCTTTTAAATTTAAACAACATTGATTTCATATGACTGCAATCAAATGTTCAGCAAGGCGTAAACTTAATGCAGCAATTGTAAGAGTAGGGTTTGCAGTTCCCATGGAAGGGAAAACACTTCCACCCAATACATACAAGTTCGAATGATCGTGACTACGGCAATCTTGATTGACTACCGAAGATTTCGCATCATTACCCATACGTGTCGTACCACTGGGGTGATGAGACGAATGCGCAACAGAAGAAGAGACTTGCTGAGCCCCCATTTTTTCAATTAAGTCCTCAGCAAACTTAAGCCACACCTTCATACCATTTTTAACGTAATCATCAAGCTGATAATTAATACGGGGTAAGGGGAGCCCTAAAGGATCTAGTCGTTCTTTGTCTAACAGCACGCGATTATGGGCTCTGGGTAACTGCTCTAACTCTCCACCTAAGCAACCATGATGAATCGCAATATCTTTTGCAAACTTCACGACTTCGTGCTTATGCAATGGACTCTCAATCGCTTGGGTAACAATACCTTGAATGTTGAGATCATTACTTAGAAAAAGTTTCACTGCGGCATGTGCGCGTCTAAACTCACCATCACGCCCTGTCATTACACCACTCACACCTTGTGGACCTCTACCACCATACAGAGGCGTATTCATTCGGAAACTATTAAAAAAAATCAGGTGATCCATCAGATTACGACCAACGTGTCCCGATGAGTTGGCAATACCATTCGGTGCAGATTCACAAGCTGACATCAACAATAAACGAGGGGTTTCGATACTATTACAAGCCACGACAAACCGCTTTCCTGTCACTCGATGACTTGCGCCATTAGGAAGCATGTAATGTACAGCTGCAATACTTCTATCTTGATTTAATTCAAATCGGTAAACCGTCGCCTGCTGAATCAGTTTCGCCCCTAGAAGAACTGCATTAGATATATCCGTATCGGCACTGTATTGGGCTCCAATGGGACAAATTGGTGTACAAGTATTATTACCACAACATTGAGGGCGATTATTATAAGGTTGGCTGTTCCGCGCCGCGGGGAAAACCTTAACTGCGATGCCAAGCTTGGCTAGACGTTCCGCCACGACACGATCAGAGTAGGGCATCGGAATAGGTAGCATAGGATAATCGCCACTACGTGGCGAGCCATGATTATCTGCACTATCTCCCGCAACACCCAGAAGATACTCCGCCTTCAGATAGTAAGGTTCTATGGTGCTATAAGTAATAGGCCAATCAACTCCAACGCCGTAGTTCGATTGCAGTGCAAAATCAGCGGGTAAAAATCGAGGGGTCATTCCCGTCCAATGCCACGTCGTCCCACCAACTTGTTTCAAATAGCTGGGGCGGTACTCTGGCGAACTACCCGAACCAAAATAACGGGTCGAATTGGCTGTATCAGGTATAGCTGTCCAAGGCCAAACTGGATAAGGAGCAGCAAGATCACGAACCATCGATGCTCGATAACGCTCAACAGCTTGCTGACGATCAATTAGACCACCCGCTTCAAGTATACAAACACGAACATTCTTCTTTGCCAACTCTAGTGCAAGTAAAGCACCAGCCACACCAGAACCGACAATCACACAGTCGTAATCGAATCTTTCAGCAGATCCCCCACTCATTGGACAGCACTTACAGGCGGTTCAGTCCAGTATCCAAACGTACTAACGCAATGTCCTGGGATTGGTCTAATATTTTGAAGTGCGACGTGCATTAAGGCATCCCGATAAGTAATGACATAATTTCCTGACTGGTGATAATAAATACCAGTAAACCAAGTGGTTAAGAGGTGATCAACAAACCAACGCTCTCCTTTACCCGCTTCTTCATTGAAGTGTTTATTTGCTAATAGTTGCTGCAAGGTGACAGTTGACGAGGACTCTAACTGTAAAATCCTGATTCGCTCCTCAATCAAAGCAAGATGCTCTTTCCCCCAAGGTTCGAGCAGAATATGTTCGTAAATTCGTCCCGCAGTTTCTTGATCCAATTGCTCTACTTGCGTCAGAAAAACACTTAAACGTATAAAGCCGTTCAATCCAGCAACGTCACCAACAGTCATCTCAGCGGCGACAACAGAGGGGAAAAATCGCCCTATCGTCAATACCGCCAAAACCGCTATCGCGCTACGCCTTGAGAGATTTACGCCAAGAGAATCAGCTTGCTTCATTCGACAACCCTAATTAAGTCCTGCACCACCCTGAGTTGTCAGATAGTAAGGCCGCAATGCATTCGTTGGAATCGCTATTTTACGACCCGATTCAAAATCATATCTGATATATAACATTCCCCCAATCTGCTGATACTTAGGTGCTTCATCGAAATGGAAGCGATTACCTAAAGCCAGTTGCGGGGTCAACGCATACTCCAGAACCCAATCAGCATGCCGAGAAGCCTTTCCTTGCGCATTAACCCCTAAAGTTGTACCTGCTGCACCAAGACCAGCTTGCAGAACTGCATCTGTAGGATATATTTGTGCTGGTGACTCAACTGTATTTGCAACACTTGCACTGAGATTAAGCTCATAACCAAACCGCTGAGTTTTACCCGATACCCGCAAAGGTATGCTTAAGCTGGTATCACGCTGTGGGCTGTAGTAACCGCCATGCCCCCAATAGAAATAATTCTGATTATTATTAAAACGTGCTCTCGATAAACGTACTGAAATAGAGGCCTCAAAATCATCGGTGCGCATCAGTTCGTAAATGATAGAAGTATTTAAATGACTCGAGGTGTTATTCGCAGTGTTATGCCCACTGTAGTCATAAAGTCCAGCACTAACGTAACCCGCCCACGAACCAACAAAAGGGTAGTACACAGATACCTGAGCACCCGTCTTACTAACTCCTCCCCACGCTTTGCCTGTCACATTGTCTTTAACACCCGCATAGGACAATAGACTTTCAGTAACGGAGCGACGAGTCCCTTCAATTGCAACATTTGCATTCGCGACATCATGATTCCAACGCAGTCCACCTACAACATCATTAAACAAAAATCCTACAGGGGAGACACCTAAATCAGCAGAGAAGGCGGTGGACTGATAGCCCGCTGAAACGGCCAGTCCATGCGCCTGCATCGGATAAGGTATTGCCACTGGTATAGCAGGCAAGTTAGTACCAAACTGATCCAACACCAGCCCGGCATCTCCCGCATCAAGCTTTACGTCAGCAGCCTTGAACACTATTGAAGATTGCTTGTCTTTTAATGGGATATGCAATGCAATTGGAATTTCATTTTCACGCAACAATCCCAAGCCGTTCGTGCCGCTCCGTCGACGCATAGCATAACCAAAATCGATATAGCGAGCATGCTGAACCCCTCCTCCCGCAAACTGCATTTCTGGCGATGCCAAAACATCAACATGATCAAGCCTAGCGTCACCCATTCTAGCCACTGCAAAATATACGGCAGCTTGCTCATTATTATTCACCACTTCAGCTGTATATCCAGCCTCAAGATACAGTCCTCGCCGATCCTGTGCTTTAGCAGCATTCAAATAGCGTTCAGCTTGTGAATAGTTTTTCATACGGATAGCTGCCACTAATGCTTGCCTTAACGCCTCGCGATTACTAGGCTCTGACACAAGAACAATATCTGCATTTTTCATGGCAGCGGGGAAATAACCCTCATCAGCAAGCAAGCGACCTTGTGCTAACAACAAATTAATATCCTGCGGATATTTTCGCAACATAGGGGATAGCACATTTATGCGTTGAACAACATTGCCAGACTCACGAAAGCTGTCAGCCTGACGTACACAAAGTGCAATGCGGATATTATCCAATGGATCCTTCAAATGAGCATATTTGCTGTCTTTAGCGTCCATTTCTTCAAATAAATGTTGTAACTTGGCATCCTGACCTGTTTGCAATAACAACCCCGCATATTGGGGCAACAAGCTGGGAGCTAAGGGAACGTTGTGCTCCAATAAAGCAACTGCCTGTTCGGGCTGTTTGATATCCATCCAAGCAGAAACCGCCACAGAAACAAGCTCAGGCTTTCCTTCCGCATCATTTTCGACGGCAGATAATACTTTAATGGAATCGGCTTCAGCTTTTTCGCTATAAAGCTTTTTAGCTAAATCAGACTTAACGTATACAACCGCACGCGAATGTAACTCCTTAATAGCACCAGCTCTGTCAGGCTCAGGTATTTGATCTAACAACACCAGCACTTGCACCCATTGATTTTCTTCTGAGTAAAAAATACTCGCGGCAAAATTTTTGTCTCGTATGTATTGCCTCTCTTCTGAGTAAAAACTAGTCACCGCAAAATTCTTATCCCGTGAATACACCCCTTCAGCCATTTTCTCAATCAAGGCATAAGCCGCAGCAGCATCACCTTGCTTTCTTAACACTCTAGCCAAACTTAAGGAAACCCAAGGTTCGCCAGGATTCGCTGAGTAGGCCTGTGAGTAATGCTTTTCAGCAAGAGCTACCTCTCCAGCATCCTCTGCGAGTTTTCCTTTACCAGAATAAGCAACACTACGTAAACGCTTAGAAACAGAAGTTGGCTTGTATCTTTGATCATATCGATCTACATACAACAAAACATCATCAAATTGTTTTTGAATCAACATAACATTTGCGAGCCCTAAGAGCGCATCAGGAAAGTGAGGGGAAACTTTGAGGGCTCGAACATAAGCAATCTCTGCGGCATGCAAGTTTCCCTGTACTAAATGGCGGCTAGCCAGTTTGACATCCAAACCTGCTGCCGAGGATGCCGCAACACTCGCATCAGTTGGTAGCTCTTTCTCTATAGCAGCAGAGGTTTGTGGCGAGAAAATTGCTGCGACCTCTCCAAGAACAGGATGTTGTGGATTAATTTTCCGTAACTTAGCTAAATAAATATCCGCATTCGCAGCACTACCCATCGTCGCTTGATAGAGAGCCATGCCAGCCAAAGCCTCTTCCTGCTCAGGATTGCTTTTCAACACCCGAGCCCATGTATTTGCTGCTAAATCCATGCGGCCATTTACTTTCCAATAATGAGCTTTGTTAAGCAGAGCACCCATAGCGACTAGATTTGAATCAGATTTAGTGGGTGAGCTTAATGCAGTTGGCTGGGTAGCAACAACCCTAGAATTACCTGAAAGAGTTGTTGGAACAACGACCTCAGCATAACAAACAGGAATAACAATAGCCGTCACACTCAACAAACCCAAGTTTATTTTTAGTTTAAACATACCTTAGACCCAATTAATAATCCACCATTGAACTCAAACTGATAACGCTGCTCTAACCAGCCATACACCAACAAGCCTAAGACAGCGTCGTAATACTTATCACCAACTTCAAATGAAGTTGGTATCTTATGCTTTTGCCCAAACACAACACTTCGGAATGGTGCCCAAGCGGCCTCAATACCGCTTGATGCCCATCCCTCCTGAATGCCATTAAGGAGACTAATTCTTTCGGGTAAATGTGTCTCATCCTGTACATATTGCGCAGCTTCAACTAAATAGGGGCGTATGGCGTTATACAGAGGGTCGCGCTTACTCAACATTGTCCACCACATATAAACTCGGATAGCATCGTATCCTGTATACCCACCACGCTCGGCATCCAAATAAAAGCCCTTATTAACACTATACAAAACCCAGTCAGGGACCAAACCCTTGCGTGATGTTGCCGCAATCATCAAAAGCGTGTTCTGAGCCATTTCATTCCATGGCCCCTCTTTATCAACCAGAGCAAAATAACGCAATAACTGTACGGGTAAATAACTGGGATTTAATCTCCAGGTATCAGAAGTTAGTGAAAAACCATAAGGTGCAGGCAATAACATGCTACCAACCCCGGGCAAGTCCACGACCTCCCTCTTGGCAATATTCCTTAACATGGCAGTCGCTAACTCTTTGTAGTAATTACTACCCCACTTTTTTGCTGCATGAAAAAGAGAATATGCAATCCAAATATCTGCATCGCTAGCAGAATTGATATCTAGAACTTTCCAACCTCCTTCATTAGTACGTCCCCACCGCCATGAGGGTAAATGTCTTTTAAGATCACCTTGGGCTAAATTATTAATTGTCCAATTTAATAAGTGATCAAATTGCACTCTATCATTAGCAACAAGCGCTGAAAACATTGCATAAGATTGCCCTTCTGAGGTAGAGATAGCTTGCTCACTAAGATCTACGACACGCCCACTCGGCAGCACATAGCTTTTAACAAAGCTCTGCCATAAAGGCCAACTACCATCACAAGATGATGCTTCCGCAGAACAAGGAATAGCCAGCATAAACCATACTAGAACCGTACCGATGTGCCTCACTATTCACCTCTCCCTAATCGAGCCTGTGCAGCTTGCCTCATTTTAAGGTGCATGATTGATCCAAAAAATAATGCAACTAAGATACACAGCAACACTGCTAACAATGAATTGTTATTCACAAAATTTCTTAACCAATCACGCAACGGCAAGTTCCCTATAGCAAACTTAGGTGCTTGATTAAATGCAACGGCACGGCCATCAATGTCTTTCTCACCAATAACTACAATATCACCGGCAAAATCTTTGGCATACCTTAATGTATTCAATGCAGAAGCAACATCGGGTAAATGATCGGGATGTAAAGCAGTAAGCACTACAACGCTACGCTTAGATTTTAACGGCGACTCAAATCCAGTTACGACCATTCCTTCCTGACCTTTCACACGATTAAGCCTAGCAACCTCATCAAACCAGCTCAACCATCTCGCTACATACCTAGAACCAAAATACGGCATAGGCTGATACTCTGAAAACAAGTTAATTGGGACGGCACTTTTAAATTCCCTAAACAAAGTTCGCAATCTTTCTGTTGCCCCTATAACCAAAATATCTTTATTTGCAAACCGCCCAATATCGTTAACAGAAGCAACAGATATTGCCACTGCAGGGTATTGAGTTTTGTTACCGATATGCCCTAACGTAGTTAACAAACTTTCTATTTCATAGCGATCTGGCGCATTGGGCAGCAACACAACAGACTCAGACAAGTCAGCAAGCTTACTAAAAGGGTAACCTGTATAAGCAAGATAAGTTAAATTAGGTAACTCAACATATTGAGACAAGTTACTAAGATCAATTTTAGAGTCTGGATCAACTCGAATCTCGTCCTTTACAATTTTTTCATTACATAACACTTGTTCTTTTTCTGCAAAAACAAATCGAATACTAATGGTATCAACCCCCGTAATATCCTTAGTTGGTATATGCAATGGAACATGCATTTTAATCATCGCAGCAGCACTCTTTTCAGGCACCGAAAAGGTTTTGAACTGAAAAGGCACACCATTAAAATAGGCATCCAAACGAACTAAATAACGGCTGTTATTTGATGATTCAAATACAAAATCAAATGGAATAAATGCAGCCGCCGAATGATAAACATTAGGAGGCAGGCGTAATACCAACTCATGGTCAGTTAAGAAAAGTGCGCGAGAATTTAGCGTTTCTGGGAGAGCTATGTTGCCTAGGCGAACTTTTTTTCCAATCTGCAACCAACCTGGCGCATCAAACGGTGCTCGACGGGCAAACCCCTCAGCAAAAATACTCTGCTGCTGCCCTGACAAGTTAACACTTCCTATCGCAAGTGCTTGCGCAGCCTGTATCAGTCCGCTCTCATCGCGCCCAACTACCAGTAACAACTTGGCATCTAAATTCCGGGGATTATTAATTATCGAAACTGTCGCGACACCTTCCGTTACTTCTGGCAAGCTTATGCCTTCAATTTGATCTTTCGATGTGACAAAAACAATACCGCTCCCCTCTGGCAGTGAGTTTAAGTAGCTTGGAAAGTGTATTTTTCTGTAATCAGCCAAACTACCAAACCAAGATGTCATAACACCAGCCGCCGTTAAGGCAGACCATGATGGATGAGCTGCAAAAACGATGGGTAGCGTTAAGTCACGCACATCATGTTTATCAAAAAAAGGCAACGGCAATAATGCCAAATCATTATTTAAAGGCAGCCTTTTAGTATCGGCCTCAAAATAACTATCCGTCACACTGAGCTGTATCCAGTTATTTTGACTGCGTGGGTCATCACACAAAGGCTTAACTTGATGTGATGCAAACTGAAAGGATAGATGATTCCATTCTTGAAGATAAATAGGATCAATTTCCAATACAACTTGAGCATTGCTAGCATCACTATGGGGTAATTTCAAAGCAGCAATTTCATTGCCATTCAACGCCAACTTCAAAAAGCTTGAATCAACATTCAACGTCGGTGAATACGAAAAACGCAAATGCAAGCGTAATCGCTCTACAACATCCACCGTATGAAAAGAAAACCCCACCGTTGACTGTGTGTCAGCACCAACTAACCGCACAGGTAAATTCAAACCTAATGTTTTAAATGGAAGTCGAACGGTATGTCCACTTTCTGTTGTAATTGGAGGAACGGATTCGGCAGCTGCTAACGCAACACTTGCCATGACAAAGGTTAAAAATAATCCTAGCAATGCCCATACAGCAAAACCAATAAAGCCATTACGCATAAAAGCAACCCCACTCATGGCTTACTCCTCACAATTTTTGTATTGTGACTAGCAGAAACGAATCTCTTCCAGCCCAACCAACTGTAACCGATTAACCCTTTAAAATCTCTCAATGGGTGGTCAGCTTCTTCACGAACTTTTACCCAGGCCAACCAAGCATCAGCTCTGGAAAGAGTAACTTCTATCAAGCTCCGCTCTTGAGCAAGTGACACATGATTAAAACGCAAACTCAGAATTTTTCCGTACAACCCAACTACCTCAGCAGTAAAGTCATGCGCTATTTCTCCGCGATACAAACGCAAAGAAACAATATCTTTAGCTTTAAGCATGGTTCCCTCAGGAACAACCAAGGCCACCCCCCCATCAGAGTAATCACGGGTATGACAAGTCAACTCTTGAGAATGAGACACTTCAGCTTGCATAGAAATAAAACTGAGCACTGCGGGAATCTCACGCTCCGTACGCCAACCTTTACGAATTTGACGCACTTCAAAAGCGACCGCAAGTGCAGCCAATACCATAATTAAATTATAAATTAACCAAGCTCCATTCAACACTACTGTATCCCACTCGAATGCATTAATGAAAACTAGACGTAAAATACCAACCAACAAACCAGAGATAAGTAAAAGCAACACAACAACGTAAGGCATCCCGATTTTCCAATCGAAATACTCCTTATGAATCAACCCTCCTTTAGCAGTCACATTAAACTGGCCTTTTTTAGGACTAATCATCGCAATCAACGCTGGCCACAAAATGTACCAAGCAAGCACAGTTTCATATACCTCGCTCCAAAATGAATGGCGACAATGCCCTTGCAAGCGCGAATTAACCATAAAAGCCAACATTAAATGAGGTAAAGCATAAATAAGAATCACCCCAGCAGGAGCATTAATAATATAGGCACCAAAAAACATATATGCCAAAGGCGAAAGCAAGAAGAACATTCGCGGAAAACCATACATAAAGTGCAAAATTGCGTTGGTATAACAAAAACGTTGCGCCAAAGTAAGTCCTTTACCTAATAAAGGACAATCCATTCTAAATATCTGCACCATGCCACGAGCCCAGCGCATGCGTTGCTTAATATGCGCACCCAAACTTTCCGTTGCCAACCCCGCAGCCTGCACTATATTTAAATACGCGGAGTTATAACCTTTGCGATGCAATCGCAAAGAAGTATGAGCATCCTCTGTCACAGTACCCGTAGCTATACCACCGATATCATCTAAAGCAGCTCTCTTAAGAATGGCACACGAACCGCAAAAAAAGGCCGCGTTCCATAAATCATTACCTTCTTGCACTAAACCATAGAAAAGCGCGCCCTCATTTGGCACATGACGGAATGTATCAAGATTGCGCTCGAAAGGATCTGGTGAAAGAAAATGATGAGGTGTTTGCACAAGTGCCAGCTTGGGATCTTGCAGAAACCCCCCCATACCAACCTGTAAAAATGATCGCACAGGAACATGATCGCAATCAAAGATTGCAACATACTCCCCTGCCACATATTTGAATGCATTATTAAGATTCCCCGCCTTAGCGTGCTGATTATCTGTACGAGTGACGTACCCAACCCCAGCTTCTTTAGCAAATGCTGCAAATTCTGGGCGATTTCCATCATCGAGAATATAAACCTTAAGTTTTTTAGCTGGCCAGTCAAGCATCGTTGCAGCCAGCACAGAGGTTCTAACTACGCTCAATGGCTCATTATAAGTTGTGATTAAAACATCAACCGTTGGCCAAAGCGCCGCATCTGCGGGAAGCGGAGTAACGCGACGATTCAACGGCCACAGAGTTTGGAAATATCCGAGCACAAGAACCAACCACGCATAACCTTCAGATACATACAAACCAATACTAAATGAGGCATTCAACCAAGTTGAAAAGTTTAAAGTCTCTGCACCACGCCAATAAAGATAGCGGGTTGAAAGTATTACAGACAAAGACAGCATTGCCAAAGTAATGAAACTACCCGCATAACGTCGCATATAAAGCACTAAAGACAGTACTCCGAGCGCAAATACGAGCTGCTCACCTACCTCCATAGGCATAATCGAAACCCAAAGCAAAGAACAGAACATCAGCAAAGAAACTGGCCATTTAACCGTCTTCCAACCCCAGCCGTGCCAGCTCACCACAGCAGCAGCAAACTTACTTAGACCACCCCATTTATATCGCTTATCTATCTTCACGAATCAACTCTCCCCAAGATAAAACTCAAAATCTTATTAATCATTTCATAACCCATCGAGTCTTTTCTACCGATAAACGAAAGCTCATATGCGCTAGGAATAGCATCTTTCTGGATTACAAATGGCATAAACAGCCGCTCTTGCGACAACAATAGCTCTAACAACAAGGGCGAGAGACTATCAACCTCATCTGTAGCAACTAACAAATAAACCACAGAGCATTTAATCCCGAACGAGAGCAAACCTACAAGCTCGCGCTCAATCTCTTCCACTGCAAAAACTGCCGCCAATGTTGCAGGGACTAAAACAAGTAAAACATCAGTGGTCGCAAGCACATCGTGCCGCATATGCATGACTTGTTCAGGCACATCCACAACAACAAACCCCTCTTCACCATCACCAATGATTTCACACTCAATCCAGTTACTATCTTTTACCAATGCAGCACCCTCTACTTGCTCAGACGTATCAAGCAAAACATGCTTAACCCCATCAGCCAATAAAAAAGTCTTTTCCTCTTGCAGCCCATCAAAAGTAATTAAATCAACTATACGGACAGGAAGCTTACCTTTAGCTCGGTATGATGCCATCCACGCTAGGCTAGCAACCAGCTTCCTACCAGGCAAATGTTCTGTTGAAACGACGGCAACAACTTTATTTCGTCGCGAATCAGAACGGATACCCGCCTGTCCATTCTCCATAGCCAGCGCCCGAAGCTTCAACAATTCATCAATACGCACACGAAAATTTTCCTCCATCTGAAAATCCAGATAGCCGTGAACAGGCACGCCCAACTGCTTGTAGAGTCTAGAAATGTCGTCTTTATGCATTTTGATACTTCCCTTTAATTTGCAAATTACTGTTTGATTTAGAATGAAATTTTTGTTCATACAGCAACTATTTCAACCAATCCAAATAAAGCCGCTTAGCTTTATTTATCCTACCTGCGGTCGTTTGGAAATTTAAAGGTGTGAATTATACCTAGCTTACATAAAGCTGACTTATCTAAAATTATCTAGGTAATTTTAGATAAGTAGGCGCGTTCAAAAAATTGAACTTTATGGCTGTGCTTATTTTTTTGGTAACTAGACTTGAAATAAACCTAAGTAACCCCATTTGGTAAAAATCATAAATATAACGCGGAGATTAAATGCATGAAACCAGTAGAAAACATCCAACAAACTGAAAGCCAAGCGGAAGTGAATGCAATAGACATCACTATTACGCCAAGCATGGAAGAGCAATTACAAGCCGCTGAATTAAAAGGTCAAGAGCATTACGACGCGTGGATGTACGCTAAAGCAGAAGGTGAAAACATACGCCGCCGCGCTGCTGATGACATTAGCAAAGCGCAAAAATTTGCCGTGGAGAAATTTTCCAACGAAATGCTGGCGGTGATGGATAGTTTGCAAGCCGCACTGGCAGTGGAAAACACCACGGTGGAAAGTTTTAAGAGCGGCATGGAACTGACGCAAAAGCAACTCTCCAGCGTGTTTGAAAAATTCCATATCACCGAAATCAACCCCGTCGGCGAAAAACTCGACCCGCACAAACATCAAGCTATCAGCATGGTGGAGAGCGATCAGCCCGCTAACACCGTGGTCAGCGTCATGCAAAAAGGCTACGCGCTGAACGAACGTGTACTACGTCCAGCGTTGGTGCTGGTGGCTAAAGCGAAATAGTAACTACCCCCTCCCCCATTCAGGGGGAGTGTTGGGGTGGTGGGTAGAAATGCGGAGGTAACTCCACGTTTTCACCCCCGTCCTAGCATTCCCTCTCAAGGGGGAAGGAATGCAAAATTAAAATTCGCCACACTATTGAAATTTGCAACACGCATCCCCAGTTTACGCAGCATCAAATTCAACAATCAACTTAAAAGGAAACATCATGGGAAAAATTATCGGTATCGACTTGGGCACAACTAACTCTTGCGTCGCAATCATGGAAAACGGCAAGACTAAGGTAATTGAAAACGCGGAAGGTACGCGCACGACACCTTCGATTATTGCTTACATGGAAGACGGCGAAGTGTTGGTCGGCGCGCCGGCTAAACGTCAAGCGGTGACCAATCCAACCAATACTTTGTACGGAGTGAAGCGTCTGATTGGTCGTGCTTTCGACGAGAAGATGGTACAAAAAGACATCGCGATGGTGCCTTTCAAAATCGTGAAAGCGAAGAACGGTGACGCATGGATTAAAGTGCGCGACAAAGAATTTTCTGCACCTGAAATCTCGGCACAAGTGCTGATGAAAATGAAGAAAACCGCCGAAGATTATTTGGGCGAACCTGTCACCGAAGCAGTCATTACCGTTCCTGCTTATTTCAACGATGCGCAACGTCAAGCCACTAAAGATGCGGGTCGTATCGCGGGTCTGGATGTAAAACGTATCATCAACGAACCGACTGCTGCTGCATTGGCGTTTGGTATGGACAAGCAAGAAGGGGATCGCAAAATTGCGGTGTATGACTTGGGCGGCGGCACGTTCGATATTTCGATTATCGACATCGCCGAACTCGATGGCGAACATCAATTTGAAGTGTTGTCCACCAACGGCGACACCTTCTTGGGCGGTGAAGATTTCGATATGCGCGTGATTGATTTCTTGGTGGAAGAATTCCAAAAAGAAAGCGGCATTGACTTGCGTAAAGATGTGCTGGCATTGCAACGTCTGAAAGACGCAGCAGAAAAAGCGAAAATTGAATTGTCTAGCGCGCAACAAACCGAAGTGAACCTGCCTTACGTGACGGCTGATGCAACTGGTCCGAAACATTTGGCAGTGAAAATCACGCGCGCCAAATTGGAAAGTTTGGTTGAAGACTTGGTTGCACGCACGATTGAACCTTGCCGTATCGCTATGAAAGATGCGGGCGTTTCTGCCGCTGACATCGCCGACGTAATTTTGGTTGGTGGTCAAACGCGTATGCCTATGGTGCAAGAAAAAGTTAGAGAATTTTTCGGCAAAGAAGCACGTCGCGATGTGAATCCTGACGAAGCGGTTGCGGTAGGCGCGGCGATTCAAGGCGGCGTGTTGCAAGGTGAAGTGAAAGACGTGTTGCTGTTGGACGTAACGCCTTTGTCTTTGGGAATTGAAACCATGGGCAGCGTGATGACTAAACTCATCAAGAAAAACACCACGATTCCTACCAAAGCATCGCAAGTGTTTTCGACGGCTGAAGACAACCAAAATGCTGTGACAATTCATGTGTTGCAAGGTGAGCGCGAAATCGCTTCGGGCAATAAGAGCTTGGGTCAATTTAACTTGTCAGACATTCCACCCGCAGCGCGTGGCACACCACAAATTGAAGTGACTTTCGACATCGACGCGAACGGTATTTTGCACGTGAGCGCGAAGGACAAAGCCACCGGCAAAGAAAATAAAATCAAGATTCAAGCGAGTTCTGGCCTTTCTGAGGAAGAAATTCAACGCATGGTGGCAGATGCTGAAGCCAATGCCGAAGACGACCGCAAAATGATTGAGTTGGTCACTGCGCGCAATCAATTGGACAGCTTGATTCACTCAACTCACAAATCGTTTAAAGAGTACGGCGACCACCTGAGCGCGGATGAAAAAACAGCGGTTGAAGCGGCGTTGAAAGAAGCTGAAGAAGTCGTGAACACCGATGACAAATCGGCGATCGAAGCGAAGGCTGAAGCACTGGCAAGTGCGGCACAAAAGTTAGGCGAAAAAATGTACGCCGCCGAACAAGCTAAAGGACAAGGTGCGGACGCAGGTGCAGCTCCTCACGCTGAACCAGCTAAGCATGACGACAATGTAGTGGATGCGGACTTCACCGAAGTAAAGGATACGAAGTAATCATTCGTTTCTAAACGCTAGTCGCTAGTTGAAGCAGAACATCGCTCGACTGATGACTAGCGTTTTTTTACTTTCAATCTCCCAAATAACGAATGCGCTTTTCAATTAACAACTAGCGACTACCTACTAACAGCTATGAGCAAAAAAGATTATTACGAAACCCTAGGCGTAAATCGCGATGCGTCTGAGGATGAACTGAAAAAAGCCTATCGCAAGATGGCGATGAAGTTTCATCCTGACCGCAATCCCGACAACCCCAGTGCTGAAGCGCACTTCAAAGAAGCCAAGGAAGCCTACGAGACTTTGAGCGACACGCAAAAACGTGCTGCTTACGATCAACATGGTCACGCGGCTTTTGAAGCAGGCGGCATGGGCGGCGGCAGTCCATTTGGTCAAGGCGGTGGACAAGGCTTCGATTTCTCCGATATTTTCGGCGATATTTTCGGCGGCGGCGGACGGGGCGGCAACGGCGGGCGCAGCAGTGCGCAACGCGGCGCGGATTTGAGCTACACCATGCAAATCACGCTAGAAGAAGCCGCTCGCGGCGCGACTAAAAAAATTCGCATTCCGATTATGGAAGAGTGCGAACCGTGTCACGGTTCAGGTGCAAAAGCGGGTACTTCCGCGAGCACCTGCACCACCTGCGGCGGGCACGGACAAGTGCGTATGCAGCAAGGCTTTTTCTCGGTGCAACAAGCCTGTCCACGTTGCCATGGCACAGGCAAAATGATTGCTTCGCCGTGCAAAATTTGCCAAGGCATGGGACGTGTCAAAACTGCACAAGAGCAGGAAATAAAAATCCCTGCGGGGATTGCCGAAGGGATGCGCATTCGTCATTCTGGCTTGGGCGAATTGGGCAGTCGAGGCGCACCGCGTGGTGATTTATTTATCGAAGTGCATATCAAACCCCACGCAGTATTCCAACGCGATGGTGACGATTTGCATTGTGAAATGCCGATTAGTTTTAGCATCGCGGCTCTGGGTGGCGAGATTGAGATTCCGACTTTGGATGGCAAAGCCAGCATCAAGATTCCCGCTGAAACACAAAGCGGTAAGCAATTCCGTTTGCGCGGCAAAGGCATCAAAGGCGTGCGCAGTTCCACGCACGGCGATTTGCATTGCCATGTGATAGTCGAAACACCGGTGAGCCTGACGGAGAAGCAAAAAGAACTGCTGCGCGAGTTTGAAAGCATCAACGAAAAAGATAGCGAACGGCATAATCCCCGCGCGAAATCTTGGATGAATAAGGTGAAAGACTTTTTCGCCGAGTAACGCTAGTAATCGTAGCCAATAAAAAACGCCCTCACGGGCGTTTTTTATTGGCTACGACACCATTACTTCTTACTAAATACATCCTTCAGAAACACCGTCGCTTGTTGCCATGAATCTTTGTCGGCATCGGCGTTGTAGGCCAGCGGCAAGTTGAATTTCTTACCCAACTCGTCCGCATCGGGATTGGTAAAACTGTGCTTTACGCCGGGGTAAGTGACCACGCGAAAATCGGCTTTGGCATCGCTCATTTCCTGCTTGAACGCAGCGACTTTATCCGCCGTAATCATCACGTCATCTTCACCCGTAAACGACACGATGCGTGCTTTGATTTGCCCAGCCACTACTGGCGTGTCGGTGCTTAAAGAACCATGAAAACTCACCACGGCTTTTAATGGCTCACCCGCACGCGCCATGTTTAGCACCACGCCACCGCCGAAGCAATAACCAATCGCCGCCAGCTCGTGCGCGTCCACGGTTTTTTGCTTGCGTAGCAATTTCATACCCGCCTCAAAACGCGCTTTCGCCATCGGCATATTTTTACTCACTTCGGTGGCGAATTTACCCGCGTCATCGGGGTGCGCCGCCAACTTACCATCACCATACATATCCACTGCCAGAGCGGTATAGCCTTGCTGTGCGAGCATGTCGGCACGATGGCGCACATAGTCGTTATGCCCCCACCACTCATGCACCACCAGCACCGCCGGACGCTTGCCCTTGAACGCATCATCATAGGCGATGTAACCCTTCATGGTCGTGCCATTCGCCGTGTAGCTCACTTCTTTACCTATCACCGCCGCTTGTGCCACAGCACTGCTCAAACAAGCCAGCGACATCATCAATAAAAACTTTTTCATGGTCGTTCCTTTTAGTTAAAAATCATCATTAGGTTTTGGCAAACTCGACGCGCTGACGCAGATAAAAAATCTCTAAATCTTCACCATGCAACACATCAAGGAATTTTTCCGCATGTTCGTCGTCCAGCACGAACTCGACCTTGACCGCCAACTCGCCCGCCAGTTCAAAAAATATTTCTTCATGTAGTTTGCCATGTCGTCCAAAGCCTGCAATAGAACGGAATGCCGAGCCACCACCGATGCCTTGTGACTGTGCTTGCGCCAACAACCATTCATACAAAGGCTGACCTGCATGACGCTGTTTTTCGCTCACATAAAAAGATAACAAATTCATTTTGTGCTCCTTAGTTTTGTAGCCATTTGAAAGTTTGGATACCGAACACTGTCATCAGCAATGAGCCACCTAAATGCGCGGCAACAATACCCGCCGCCCACGCGTATTGTCCGCGTATCAGCAGCGTCACCGTCTCTGCAGAAAACGTAGAAAAGGTCGTCAAGCCGCCCAGAAAACCCGTGATAATAAATAGCCGCCATTCGGGAGATAGGGCGGGATGTTGCATAAAAAATGCAATCGCCAAACCCACTAAATAGCCGCCCAATAAATTTGCCGTAAGTGTGCCAAGTGGCAAGCTAGGCACACTGGCGTTAAGCCACAAGCCTAATCCCCAACGCAACCACGCACCGCACGCCGCGCCCAATCCAATCGCAATAAATGAATAAATTAACATGCTATTTTTTCCCGTTACGCTACGACCCGCAGCAGCGCAAAGCCGCCCCCCGTGGTGCGAAAATTAGTGGTTTGACCTTGATACAAACGCGCCGCGACAAGCTGAATATGTCCGTCATACACATAGCAGCGCACATCATATTTCAACGTGATTGCCGTATCGTTTTGCGGCACTGAAATCTCGCCCGGCATCGCCAACCGCTGCGCCACATAGTCGGCTTGCATGATGTCTGCGAACACGCGTTTAGTGAGCTTATCGCCGCGATACGCGCCTTTGCTACCGTAGCCATTCACGGGTTTGAAAAACCATTGCTTACGTTCTGCCCACCACACCTCAGCATCTTCGGCCCGCACTAATTTGGTTTGCGGAATACCGCGCAACAGCGCGTTGATATGGGTTTGCGCGATACCGTTGGCTTGCAAAAAATCTGCGTCACTCAGTTCAACCAGCTTGCGTTTATCGGCATAGCGTTGGTAATGCGCGGGATTGGGCGTGAACAGCGTGTGATGATTTTCATACGCCGCGAGCAAGTGCGGAAACTGCTGCAAAGAAAAATCGGTGAGGCGGTTGTAAATTAAATCTACCTTGCAATCGTCCACATACAAGCCATCATCACGCGCTTGCAACTCATCAGGCGCGGCGATGAACACCTCGATTCCGTTCCGCTCCAATAAATTTTTCGCCAATAAAAATTCAGGGTAGAGATATTGCAGAGTAGGCAATTCATCCACGATTGCAATGGTATTGAGCGGTGCATCGCCACGCGCTAATCGCCACTCTTTATGGAACATCGCGACAAAAACATCCGCTAAGTTTTCATCTGCCAACGCCTTACCCCGTAAGTCACTACCGCGTTGACTGTCAATCAACAGCGCGTTCAAAAATGCGCCGCCCGCGTTGGTATTGATTTCAATGAGATGCGCGCCATCTGCATTCAAGTGAAAGTCGTAACCATAAAAAACACCTAACGCACCACTCACTACCCCCGACTTCCCAGCCCTTACCACTGCCTCCACCGCCGCAATTACTGCCTGCATTTGCGCCAGATGTTCAGATGAAATTGTGAGCACGACATCGGCAAACAAATGATCGTGCTGTTCGCTCAAGGCACGCGAAAAACCACCGCCAGCTTCCAGCAAGGCTTGATTGAGCGCATCACGATTGATGGGAGTTGCGCGCGGCTGTGACAAGTTCATGGCGCGACGGTGCTACATAAAGTTGACTTACCAAACACCTAACAAATCCTTTTTCAAATCGGCATCAACAGGCTTGTTGCCTAGCCAAACTGACAGCAGTGCGCGATTAAATTCCACGCCTGCAATCACGCCGCGCTCCACGCCATTTAGGCTGACGGTCGTGCCTACATCGGGCAGGTAGTCGAGCAAAATTACATCACCTTTTTTCACTTCAGGAATCGCGGCAAAAATCGCAGCGAATTTTTTCAACGGGGCATCCAGTGCGAGCAACTGCGCGGGAGTTTGATTTGCTGTGATGCCGCTGGTAAAGGCTTCCAACAGCTTTTCAGATTTCAAACCAAACACAATATGCAGAGACATGCGTCGTGCGCCCACATCCGCCAACACAACCTCTGCTTGCTTTGATTTTTCGCTGCGATACAACGCTGCAATATAAATATCGAACATCATTTTAGTGCGCACACCCGCACCATTCAGCACCAGATTTTTGCCGCCCAACAAGCTGCTTTCGGCGACATTCACACCCGAAATTTCACGCGCGTTAAGATTAAAACTCAACAACACACCCGCCAGCAATATCAGTAATTTTTTCATTTCTCACTCCACCAAGTTTAATGAACCAACTCTTTTTACAACGCCTCAAACACACCCGCCGCGCCCATGCCCGTGCCTATGCACATCGTCACGATGCCGTATTTTTGTTTATGGCGACGCAGACCATGCAGCAAAGTCGCAGTGCGTATCGCGCCCGTAGCACCCAAGGGATGACCCAAGGCGATTGCGCCACCTAAAGGATTCACTTTGGCAGGATCTAATCCCAAATCACCCATCACCGCCAACGATTGTGCGGCAAAGGCTTCGTTGAGTTCTATCCAATCAATCTGATTCAAATTTAAACCCGCCAATTTGAGTGCTTGCGGCACGGCTTCTTTCGGACCGATGCCCATAATTTCGGGTGGCACGCCCGCCACGCTAAAGCTATGAAACTTGCCAATCGGCGTTAAGTTGTAACGCTTCAACGCAGCCTCGGAACACAGCAACACCGCACCCGCACCGTCCGACATTTGCGAACTATTACCCGCCGTCACCGAACCTTTTTGCGCGAACACCGTTTTCAATTTTGCCAATGCAGCCAGTGAAGTATCGGCGCGCGGGCCTTCGTCTTGAGTTGCCGCGCGCGACTTAATTTTCACCTCTCGCGTAGTCATATCGGGCAGGTGTTCATTAATTTGGTAAGGCGTAATTTCATCGTTAAATTCGCCCGCCAATTGCGCCGCAATCGCACGCTGATGACTCTGCAAAGCAAACGCATCCTGTGCCTCGCGGCTCACCTTCCAACGCTCCGCCACTTTTTCCGCTGTCAGCCCCATGCCGTAAGCGATGGCTAGGTTTTCGTCGCGCTCAAAAATCGCGCTATTAAACGCAATTTTATTGCCCATCATCGGCACCATGCTCATGCTTTCCACACCGCACGCCAACATCACATCGCACTCACCCAAACGGATGCGATCCGCCGCCTGCGCCACCGCTTGCAAACCCGACGAACAAAAGCGATTGATGGTCAGCCCCGGCACGGTGTGCGGCAAGCCCGCCAACAGCAACGCGATACGCGCCACGTTCGTGCCCTGCTCCGCCTCCGGCATCGCGCAACCAACAATCACATCGCCGATGCTGGCCGGGTCGAGTGACGGAGCTTGCGCCAGCACCGCCTTGATAACGTGCGCCAATAAATCATCGGGCCGCGTGTTGCGGAACATCCCGCGCGGAGCTTTACCCACTGGCGTGCGTGTGGCGGCAACGATATAAGCTTCTTGGATTTGTTTGCTCATGCTGTTCTCCTTATCCCGTGTAACACATCACTGCACACAAAAACATGAATCACGCGATTACTGCGAGTTCACGCAACTTTTTTATCAATCCAGTCAATCTTGCTTGACTGGCAACATCCCCAGGAAGATGCCCAGATAGCGCATCTAAAAAATCATTTTCAGCCAGCAACTTCTTAAAGTTCAAAGCCAAAGCTTCACGTAGATCATTAGGGGCTTGCTTCACCTCCTCAATCAACGACACACGCCCATCAACCACGGTGATGATGTCTTCTAAATCGTGGCTCATCAAAAAATCACCCTTGCCGCGATCAAGGAACGCCTCAAACTTGGTCGCGATGAACACGGGTGCGGCGATCAAACGGATAGCAAGGTCATCTTCCAATTTCACCCATTGCGCCGAACTGATCGCCAATGGATACCAGCGATTCGCAAAACCCAGCACGCTCTTCTCGGACGGCATCAAATCCACCGCGATACCCTCATAACGCCAGCGACAGATTGGCGCATCCGCAGACATATCATGCTTAAAACCGCGCTCACTCAACAACGCCTCGACCATGTGATATTCGCGTGCGGTTGTCGCCTGCACCACCATATCCACATCATCCGTCGGGCGTATCGTTTGCGCACGTATCGTCGTCACCAACACCCCTGCCGAACAACCGCCTACAAATACCAGTGACTCACGCAAATCACCCAATGCCCTAGCCACGCGAGACAAGATCAAACGATTCGGGTCGTTCACGCCCATCATTGCAAACGCTCCTCTAACAGTTTCTTTGCAATCTCTCGCTCACGCGCCTGCCCCACACGCAACGCATCGAACAAAGCCAGCAACTCATAAAGCGCAGGTTCATCAAGTGCTGCCAAAGGCAACTTCTCATACAAAGGAAACAACGCAACGCCCCTCGTCGAGCCTTCTGGATGCGGCCATACAGGCGGCATCTCATCCGCAAACAAGACCATCTCTTTCAACGGTGACACCGCATACGCCGTTGGAAACCCAATCGTGATTTCACCGCGCGCGGCAGGAAAAGCATACGGTGCGCCATGCAACACAAAACTCTTAACCGCAGCCATCACGGGGCGCAACTCGCCCTCCATCTCCACCACCAAGCGTGCCGCACCCAAACGTTGCACCGCCGCATGTGCCTCGAACACAGAAAGACGTAACTGCTTCGCCAATACCGCATACGACAAACGCGCCGCACCACGCAACGTCACCAGCTTGAACAACACCACCAAATCTTGCGGCTTCAAACTCCACTGCCTATTTCCCACCCGCCGCATCGCTGCCGACCGACCTGCGCTTGCTTTCATAACTCACCTCATATGCCGTTTGCATATAGCATACAAGCATAGCCTATAAAATAGCAATTCCTTTATAAACAATGCGTTTCTGTATTTGCGAATAGCGAAACATTTAAGGCAGTCGCACCGTGAATTATCAAATGCGATGCTGACAACTTATCGGTATTGTCATGGTGTTATCAAGTTAAACCGTGGTACGTCCCCTATTGTTTTAGTCTTTTCTTAATTTCGGCACTTCGTTTTTCAGCAAATTCGAGGAAATTATCAAAGTGGTAATCGCTTAATTCTGGGATTGAATGTCTTTTAATAAAATTGCCGTCCCTTGTGGGTAGCCACACATCAAAGGGCGTGGCATTTTTTTCAAGATTCTCACTATCAGTCAGAAGTTGAAGGTTGGCAATGGTGTTGTAGTGCTTTTGATAGTCCAGGATTTTTCCAGCGTCATAACCACGCTTGGCAAGGCTTCTTGAGGTAAATTCGGATTTAGGAAATATATGATCTTCGTGATAAATATTGTCTTTCCAGTCCCTGTCTGGGTACAGAAGGGAAAGTATGAGGTAGCTGTATTTGGTGCTGTAGTTAGTCGCCAATAAATTTTCAATTTCAGTATCAGAAAAGCTCGGTTCAATGTTCAATTTTTTATTGAATGCCTCAAAAGGAAATACCGAAAAATCGCTCTGTTCATTGAGCACGTCTTGCAGATTCTTCAAGGTTGTATCAGAAGACCCGCCAAAGGCATTCTTAAGCAAAACGATGGCAATCCATTTCTGAATCAGAATTTGATTTTTTACATCAACCTGCTCAGTTGATACAACAAAATTCTTTTTATTAGCTTTAGCCAAGTAGAGTGCGATAGGGAGTAATGCTATCGATGAAATTAGATTTTTATCATTCAATCCAAAACGACTAATGAGCTTAACCGTAGCTTGAATGTTTGTTTTGATAACCTCCCAATTGTTTTCGATTTTCTCCAAGTTTGGTTGAGTAAAATTCTTAACTTTGTACTGAATAGGTAGTCCATCAGTAAGGTAAAGAGAACCTTTTAAGACAAAATCTTTGCCGAAGTTATAACCTGCACCTGTTGCGTTAATCTCATCAGTGAAATCGTGAATTTGATCCCGAGCATTTAGGTTCTTCCATTTTGCAGTAGCTGTAGATAACAAAATGTCGCTGTACTCTAATTTCTTACCCCCGGTATTAGCCCTAATGAAGACTTCAACCACCTTGTCATAATCGTCTGACCGTTCTTCGTAGTAGTTAATTAGCCTTTCCGTAAAGAGGCGAGAGTGCAATTCTTCAATAAGAATTACCGCATTTTCTTCTAAGTTTTTGTCTGCACCAGACAGTCTTTCACGTATATCGCGCCGCGCCTCACTAGCAGAGGTGAAATTCAAAATATCACCAACTAAATACCAATGTTGCGGACTACTATCCTTTGGATTCGGCTTATCGTTTTCTCTAAATTCAAATTGATAAGTCAGTTCTTCTGGATTTTCACTTCTGACGGGTTTTTTGAATAAGTTCAGATACAACCTTGTTTTTTTCCAGCTATAGTAAAAATATCGATATGAACCTTTCAGCCCAATGTACAAGGATGTAAGCATGTACAAGGATGTAAGCCGCTGCTGTCCGTCAAGAACCAGATAAATATCTTGGTTCACGCCAGCCAAATTCGCTTCACGATTGTGTGGGTCTTCTTTATCAAAATCATTAAAGAAATTGTAGGCTGTCCACAAGTTTTTCTTATCTTCTCTAATTTTCCAAAATAGAAAAGAGCTGATAGGGTATGCCCCCATTATCGAATCAAAAAGCTTTTCAATTCCCTCAATCTCCCAAACATATTCACGTTGGATGGCAGGCAAAAAAGTTGTTTTATTGATGTACTCAAGAACCACTTCACTGATTGTTTTCGGGATATAGCTCATTTCTTTCCTTGTTCGTGTGGTTTCAAAAAATTCAGATCAATCACTCAATTCCGCAACGGCTTCCCGTTCTTCAACATAAATTCAATCCTTGCTTGCGTCTTCTCCGTCGCGAGCAGTTCCATAAAAT
Source organism: Pseudomonadota bacterium (assembly GCA_046049345.1). Taxonomy (GTDB): domain Bacteria; phylum Pseudomonadota; class Gammaproteobacteria; order Burkholderiales; family Gallionellaceae; genus Gallionella. The sequence continues at coordinate 48,393 of JBJORQ010000001.1, forward strand.
GTTTGCGTTCTAGATCAAGCAGCCAATCCTCATCGACCATGCTGCCCGTTTCCACATCGCCGCCGCACATGGTTTCGGCGACGCGGCAGCCTATGTTGTAGTCGTGTTCGGAGATGAAGCCGCCTTCGCGCATATTGAGCATGGAGGCTTTAAAGGTGGCGATGCCGGTGCGACCTGCGACGGGGATCTGCGCTTGATGCAACGGCGGACGGTAGCCCGTGGCGGTGAGTGCGGTAGCTTCGGCTTTGGCGACATGCAGCAGTTCGAAACGGTTTAGCACGATGCGGTCTGAGGCGCGCAAGTAGCCCATCTCGCGTGCCATCTCGGCACTCTTGGCGACTTCGCCCATGGCGATGTTCTGGAAGTAGCGGCGCAGGAACGGGAAGATGTCGCCGCCTTTTGCCTCGGCTGCGGCACGTTGTGCCATCTCTTTGCAGCCGCCGCCTGCGGGCAATAGGCCGACCCCCACTTCGACCAAGCCGATGTAGCTTTCCAGCGTGGCAACGATGCGCGTGCAGTGGATGGAGAATTCGCAACCGCCGCCTAACGCCAAGCCGTCCACCGCTGCGATGGTCGGCACGAGCGCGTATTTGAGGCGTTGCGATCGCGGCGTTGAACAAATCGCCCATGCCACCGCCTCCCGCCACGGTATATTTGACGCGGCTTACCGCACCTTTGAGCTTGCCGAACAGACCCGCATCCGGCGCGGGTTCTTGCACGCCTTGCATCAGTTGCAACAAGTTCGCGCCCGCACAAAACGGCAGCTCGGTCTGCCACAATACCAACGCGCTGAAATGCGCTTCGGCCTCGTCCACCGCGCGCAACACACCATCCAGCACGTCGTTATCCACCGTGTGCATCTTGGTCTTGAAGCTCAACACGGCGATGCTGTCGCCGCTGTGCCACATCCGCACGGCTGCGTTTTCAAACACCGTCTCACCAAAGTTGCGCACTTCACCCAACAGCGCGTCGGGATAGAGTTGGCGCGCGTAAACGGGCAGCGTGGAGCGGGCTTGATTGCTTTGGGGCACGGGCGCATACGAACCTTGCGCGGTATGCACGCTGCTGCGACCCGCTTCGGTCACCCAAGCGGGCAGCGGCGCGTCCGACATGGTCTTGCCCGCCGCGATGTCGGCGGTAATCCAGCCCGATACTTGCTGCCAACCTGCGGCTTGCCATATCTCGAATGGGCCGCTGTCCCAGCCAAAGCCCCAGCGTACCGCGAGATCGAGGTCGCGCGCGTTGTTGGCGATGTGCTCCAGTTGTAGCGCGCAATAATGGAACACGTCGCGAAACATCGCCCACACGAATTGCGCCTGCGGGTTGCTACTGTCGCGCAACTTACCCAGCTTCACCGCCCAGTCGCGTTCGCGCAATATGTCTTTCACCGCATCGTCGGCCTTGCCGTCCGACACGCGATAAGTCTGCGTTGCCAAGTCCAGCACCTGTATTTCTTTGCCGACTTTTTGATACACGCCGCGCTTGACCTTTTGTCCCAGCGCGCCTTGGGCGATAAGCGTAGTCATCCAATCAGGCTGCTTGAAATAACTGTGCCACGGGTCGTCGGCAAGATTGTCCTGCATGGTTTTAACCACATGCGCAAACACATCCAGACCGACCACATCCAGCGTGCGAAAAGTCGCGCTCTTGGGACGACCGAGATAACGTCCGGTCAGCGCGTCAACGATGTCGAAGCCCAAGCCCAGACGTTCGGCGTGATGCACGGTGGCGAGCATGGAGAACACGCCAACGCGATTGGCGATGAAGTTAGGCGTGTCCTTGGCGCGCACCACGCCTTTGCCCAAAGTTGAAACCAAGAACGTCTCAAGTTGGTCGAGCAGCGGCGCGTCCGTACCCGCACAAGGAATCAATTCAACCAAGTGCATATAGCGCGGCGGATTGAAGAAATGGATGCCGCAGAAGCGGTGGCGCATGGCTTCAGGGAAGGCTGCCGCCAAGGTGTTAATGGACAAGCCGGAGGTGTTGGTGGCAAAAATCGCATGGTCGTTTAAGTGCGGCGCGACCTTGTGATACAGGTCAGATTTCCAATCCACGCGCTCGGCGATCGCTTCGATGATGAGATCGCAGTCTCGCAACATTTCCAGATGCTGCTCGTAATTTGCAGCTTCGATATAGCTGATTTTTGCAGGGCTAGAAATGGGCGCAGGATCGAGCTTCTTCAAGCCTTCCAGTGCCTTGTTGACCACGCCATTCGGCTCTCCATCTTTCGCTGGCAAGTCGAACAAAATAGTCTGCACATTGGCGTTCACCAGATGCGCGGCAATCTGCGCACCCATCACACCCGCGCCTAGCACGGCGACTTTACGAATCTGAAAATTTGCGTTCATGGCGATACTCCCTGTGCAAAATAAGCAATGAAAAAAGGGAAGGTTTTCTTCCCTAATGTAGCGTTAAAAAATTTAATCCGTGACAGCCAGCAGCGCGCGCGGTCGTCGGTCTTCGCCAACGGCAACGTAAGTGAGCGTGGCTTCGGTGACTTTCAAACATTCGGGTTTGGCGGGGTTGCGCTGCACAAATACTTCCACAGCTACGGTAATCGAAGTCGTGCCGATTTTAATAATCTCGGTATAAAAACTGACGATGTCGCCGACGAACAGCGGCTGTTTGAAAATGAACGAATTCACGGCCACCGTCACCACGCGCCCCTTAGCACGCTGGACCGCAGGGATACTGCCTGCAATATCGACTTGCCCCATTAGCCAGCCGCCAAAAATATCACCTGTGTAATTCGCATCCGAGGGCATCGCTGCAACGCGCAGCGTGGGTTCTCGTTTAGGCAGCGCAAGTAAATCTGGCATAGCTAATGTCCTCGGTACAGCTCTTCGAGTTGCGCGGCAAATTTCTCCACCACTTTGGCGCGTTTGATTTTTAAGGTGGGCGTGAGCAGGCCGTTGTCGATGCTCCATGGCTCTTCGATTAAGAACACCCGATTGACTTTTGCGTAGCCAGGAAACTCACGCAAATTAAGTGCGATGCGTTTCAAAATTTTGCCATGTACGCGACTGTCGGTCAGCGCTTCGGGCATGTCGGGACGCACGCCTGTTTCTTTAGCGAATTGCAACCAAGCATCATGATTGAGCACCGCGAGCGCGACTAGATAAGGCTTGCCTTCGCCATACACCATCACTTGTTCAAACAAGGGGTCGTGCAAAATCGCCAGCTCCATATCGTTAGGCGGGACTTTTTCGCCGTTCGACATAACAATAATTTCTTTGATGCGTCCCGTGATGTAAACGTGACCTGTGTCGCTGATGCGCGCGGTGTCGCCCGTGTTCAGCCAACCGTCCGCATCTATCATGGCGTGCGTCGCTTCTTCATTGCGCCAATACCCCATCATCACGTTCGGCCCTTTAACCAGCAGCGCGTTATTTTCGCCTAGGCGAATTTGCACGTCAGTAATCGGCTGACCCGCGCTATCGGGGAAATTATTTTCCAGCTTGTTACCCGTGATAATCGGGCTGGTTTCGGTCAGTCCGTAGCCTTGCACCACCGCCAAACCTAAGCCGACAAACACGCGTGAAATCTCAGGTGCGAGTGCCGCACCGCCACTAATTGCCACGCGCAACTGCCCACCCAATTTGTCCAGAATTTTTTGCGCCACCAGCTTTTGCAAAATAGGCCAAAGTAAAAAACTAGGCTGCCAACTACCGCGCCCTTGCGCCCGCTCAAAACGCGCCCAACCCGTATCGACAGCGAACTTAAACAGCGCGCGTTTAAGCGGTGAGCCTTCCGCCAATTTGGCGCGTATCGCGCCATACACGCGCTCATAAATACGCGGCACGGAAACCATGATGGTCGGCTTGATAATGAGCAGGTCTTCAGAGAGTTGTGGGATGGAACGCGCATAGGCAACCGTCGCACCCGTCATCACCGCTAAGTAGTAGCCACAAGTGCGCTCGAAGGTATGCGACAGCGGCAAAAAAGATAGATACACGTCCTCGCCATACACCACAAAGGTATCCAAGGCGGCGCGCGCGTTGCTCAACATATTGGCGTGACTCAGCATCACGCCCTTCGGTTTTCCCGTCGTCCCTGAGGTGTAAATAATGCTCGCCAAGGCTTGCATATCGGGCGCGCTATCAGGCTGCAAAGTGGCGCGTAGCGGCAAAAATTCTGCTGCCGATAACAAGCGCGGCTCTTTGCCATTGGAGATGGCATTCAGCGAGACAAAACGCTGCACGCCTTGTAATTGCTCACGCACGGTCAACAACGATTGCCATTGCTCAGCGGTTTCTAACACCAGCACTTTGGCATCAGCGTTGCCGATGATGTAAGCCAAGTTATCGGGTCTATCCACTGTGTACAGCGGCACCACCACCAATCCCAACGACAGCGCGGCTTGATCGACGATCACCCAGCTCGGACAGTTGCGCAACATGATGGCAACGCGATCGCCGCGCGCCAAGTTCAAACCTGTTAGCGCGACTTGCCAACGCGCCACTTCATCGCTAGCTTGCTGCCAAGTCATGTCGCTCCAAGCATTATTTTCAAAATGGCGATAGGCGATTTTTTGTGGCGTGCGCTTGGCGCGTTCTACGAATAAGCCATGCAAAGTCTGGGCTTGCTGTGGCGTGACAACATCGTGCAGTTCCATGATTCCCCCTTAAGCTAAAAACAAATCGTCATACAACGGCACACCCGGCGACACCGCGTAATGCGCAAAATCCGTTACGCCCGCTGCGCGCAATACCGCTTCATCAATTAAAAATTGTCCTGTCGCAAACTGCGCTTGGGTAAAAATTTGATACGCCGCATCCGCCATGATGCTGGGTTTACGCGCGGCATTAAGCAACGCCGCAGGGAAGTTAAATTCAATCGCAGCAGTGGCAATAATGGTGCGTGGCCAAAGACAATTTATTGCGATACGGTCAGCAGCAAACTCCTGTGCCATGCCCAAAGTGCACATGCTCATGCCATATTTCGACAGCGTGTAAGCAACATGCGGCGCGAACCATTTGGGGTCGAGATTGAGGGGTGGAGAGAGCGTCAAGATATGCGCTGCCGTCGATTTTTGCAGATGCGGAATGCAGGCTTGCGAGAGTAAAAACGTGCCACGCATATTCACTTCCCACATCAAATCCAAGCGTGCGGCTTTGGTATGCAAAGTGTCGGTCAAGCTAATCGCGCTGGCGTTATTGAGCAAAATATCAATAACGCCAAAGTGTGCTGCGGCTTGTTCCACCGCTGCTTTAATCGCCATCTCATCGCGCACATCTAGCTGTATCGCCAAGGCTTGCCCACCCAATGACTCCACCTCGGCTGCCACGCTGTGTATGGTGCCAGGCAATTTGGCATGGGGCTCAGCGGTCTTGCCCGTGATGATAATTTTTGCACCATCACGCGCACAACGCAGCGCGATTTCGCGCCCGATACCACGCGTCGCCCCCGAAATAAAAATCACTTTGTCGCGCAGCGTCGTCATCACTTTTTCACGCGTAGCTCTTCAGGGGCAAAGTCATCCACCATGATGACCTTGCGGCGCAGCGCGTAATCACGCTCAAGTTGCAAAGCTTGCTCAGGCGTAATAATGCCTGCTTCACGCGCCTCAACAATGCCTTGTAGCTCGCCCAAGGACTTGATTGTTTTTGCCTTACGCCCTTGCTCAATCAAGGCTTGCACTGACTCACATGCCAGCGTACTTAACAACGAGGCTTCTAAGGCGCACACGGCATCTTGCTCATCCGTACCACCCAAGTACATGCCCGCCGTTAAGCGATCTCGCGCGCTACCTGGCTGCATCAGCAAGCTCGCGACTTGATGGCCGAGTTCATCCGACGGCGGCGTGAGGCGTTGCCCAATGGGGAAAATCAAAGTACGCAACACGAAACGCGCCAACACATTAGGGAAGTTTTGCGCTACGCCCGCGAAAGCTTGCTCGATTTTGTACAGCGCGTCTTGCATAGACCAATGCAGCAACGGTAAATCTTCAATAGGACGACCTTCGTCTTCAAAGCGTTTCAAAGTCGCCGAGCATAAGTACATCTGACTCAACACATCACCCAAGCGTGCAGACAATTTCTCGCGACGTTTTAATGAGCCCCCCAACACCGCCATCGCCACATCAGCAGACAGCGCAAATGCTGCCGAATAGCGCGTGAGTTGTTGGTAATAGCGTTTCACTTCAGGGGCGGCTTCGACAGGCATACCGTAGCCTTGCGAAATACCAAAGACCAAGCTGCGCGCGGCATTGCTCAGAGCGAAACTAATATGTGCGAACACCGCTTCATCAAAGTTTTTCAAGGCGCGCTGACGATTTTCATCGGTGGTCGCGGCAATTTCTTTGAGCACATAAGGATGAGAGCGAATCGCGCCTTGGCCGAAAATCATCAAAGTGCGGGTCAAAATGTTCGCACCTTCAACGGTAATTCCAATCGGTGCTTGTTGATAAAAACGTGCGAGGTAATTATCGGGGCCCATGCAAATTCCTTTGCCACCATGCACGTCCATCGCATCGTTAATCACGATGCGACCACGCTCGGTCGCGTGATATTTAATAATGGCGGAAATCACCGAAGGCTTCTCGTGCAGGTCAATTGCCAGCGCAGTAAATTGGCGTGCTGCATCAACCATATAAGTGTGTCCGCCGATGCGCGCCAAGGCTTCTTCCACACCTTCAAATTTACCCACCGGCACTTTGAATTGCTTACGCACCCGCCCATACGCGCCACTGGTACGCGCCGCTAATTTCATCCCGCCGATGCTGCTAGCGGGCAGCGAAATCGAACGTCCCGCCGCTAAACATTCCATCAACATGCGCCAGCCCTGACCGATACGATTCGTCCCGCCAATCAGATATTCCATGGGAATGAATACCGCCTCGCCTTGCGTTGGACCATTCAAAAATGCCGAGTTAAGCGGGAAGTGACGACGACCAATTTTCACGCCAGCGGTATCGGTTGGAATCAACGCCAAAGTGATGCCACGACTCACCTCACCCCCCAATAAATGCTCTGGGTCATACAACTTAAACGCCAAGCCTAACAAGGTTGCAGCGGGGGCTAAGGTGATATAGCGTTTTTCCCAAGTGATGCGAACACCCAGTACATTTTTCTGCCCATTAAAGTCGCCGTAGCCGACGATACCAACATCGGGAATCGCACCCGCATCCGAGCCGGCAAAAGGGCCAGTCAATGCAAAACACGGCACTTCTAGACCTTTCGCTAAACGGGGTAGATAGTTAGCTTTTTGCTCATCCGATCCGTAGTGCAACAGCAATTCCGCAGGTCCCAAAGAGTTCGGCACCATCACCGTCACCGCCGCCGAGCCGCTACGCGAAGCAATTTTGCTCACCACTGCCGAATGCGCTTGCGCCGAGAACTCCAAGCCGCCGTACGCTTTGGGAATAATCATGCCGAAGAAGCCTTTGTCCTTGATGAACCGCCACACTGCAGGCGGCAAATCGGCGCGATTGTGGGTAATGTCCCAGTCATCCAACATCGCGCAGAGTTGCTCAACCTCTGTGTCGATAAAGGCTTGTTCGGTTTCGCTCAAGCCGCATTTTGGATAGCTGTGTAATTTATGCCAATCAGGATTGCCGCTGAACAATTCGCCGTCCCACCACACCGTACCCGCATCAATTGCCTCTTGTTCGGTGGCAGAAATTTGTGGCAACACTTTGCGAAAAACTTTTAACATCGCGCTGCTGATAACCGCGCGACGTAAAAAAGGAATGCCAAAAAAAACCACGAATAAAAATAGTGCGATATAAACAATCTGCAACGCTGTTTCCGAGATACTGGCTTGAATTGCGACGATAGGCACGATCACCATCATCGCTAATAACCAACTGGAAATTGAGGCGCGTACAAACGCCAACAAGACCAATACCAATCCCACTGCGACTATCGTAATCATGCTCAATCTCCCATTATTTTTGACCACGAACTGTAACGCGATAAAGTTCAGCACACAACCAAAATCACCGTAAAAATAAACGTCGCATCACGTCATCTGCTCGTCACATAAACTTGCTAAAAGAGATTGATAGAAACGGTATAGCTAGATTACTAAATAAGCGAAATTGGCGAGCGTAGAACCCAGCAGCAAAAATTGTGCAGCTCAACAAAAACACTAGACGAAAAAAAACATACTGATTGCTCAGTATGTTTTTTAGTATTGGCGTCCCCAACGAGATTCGAACTCGTGTTACCGCCGTGAAAGGGCGATGTCCTAGGCCTCTAGACGATGGGGACAAAGATGTTACAAAACTACTCTCTTGGTGGAGATAAGCGGAGTCGAACCGCTGACCTCTTGCATGCCATGCAAGCGCTCTACCAGCTGAGCTATACCCCCGAATCTCGAAGAGCGCGCATTGTATTGATGAGGCTTAGGCTTGTAAAGTATTTTCTTAAATTTTTGAAAAATTTTTCAAAAAAACTTCAGGCAGGCTATCTAGAAATTGAAATATCTAAGCAATACTAACCCGCGAGGGGCTTCCCCATGAAACGTAGTCGCATTCGCTCCTTGTTTCGTGTGAAGGCGCGAACAAAAAATTACGACGACGCATAGATGACTATGTAAGGAGTAATTTTTTGCTTGTCCTCAGGCGTTGTAGCTGGGGGTGAGCAACGACGTATTGCGACGAGATTTCGATTTATAGATACTTTTTCATGCGCTGCAAAACCACCTCACGGGGAAACAAAGCGATTACCGCATCAACTGACGGTGTGTGAGTTTGTCCAACCAGCATCACGCGTAAAGGCATGGCTAACTTAGGCATCTTCAAGTTGTGTGCAGCCAGCAATTCTTTAATGATTGCCGCAATCGCGGGAGCTTCCCAAGCCACATCGGCAAAGCGTTCTGCGAGCTCTTGCAGCGCGGGCAACACATCAGGTGTGAGCTGCGCTTGCAGCAATTCATCCGACGGACTCACCTCGCTATAAAACACCGCCGCTTCATTCGCCAATTCCACCAGCGTAGCCGTGCGACCTTTGTATAACTCAATCACACTCGTCAACGGAATGCTGTCATTTACCGTGATGCCGCGCGCCGCAAGATTTTTTGTGACCCACACCGCCAGACGCGCATTGTCGGCTTGCTTGATGTAATGCTGATTCACCCAACGCAATTTTTCAGGATTAAATTGCGCGGCAGATTTGCTGATATGTTCGAGATCAAACCATTCGACCAACTGCTCAATCGAAAAAATTTCCTCATCGCCATGCGACCAACCCAGACGCGCCAAATAGTTGATTAAGGCTTCCGGCAAAAATCCTTCTTCTTCATATTGCATCACGCTTACCGCGCCGTGGCGTTTGGATAAGCGTTCGCCATCCGAACCCAAAATCATCGGCACATGCGCGTAGCGTGGCAGAGTCGCGCCCAGAGCTTTGAGAATGTTAATCTGACGCGGCGTGTTGTTGACGTGATCGTCGCCGCGTATCACTTGCGTGATGCCCATATCGAGGTCATCTATCACCACGCAAAAATTATAGGTGGGCGTGCCATCGGTGCGCGCAATAATCAAATCGTCCAGCTCGCTATTCTCGAATACGATTTTGCCTTTAACCATATCGTCCCAAGCCGCCACGCCATGCGTAGGATTTTTGAAACGCACAACGGGTTTTACCTCCGCAGGAGTCGCCGGCAAAGTCTTGCCCTGCTCTGGTCGCCAAGTCCCGTCGTAGCGAGGCTTTTCGCCATTAGCACGTTGCGCTTCACGCATCGCTTCCAACTCGGTGGGCGTGGTGTAGCAGTAATACGCCGTCCCCGCCGCCAACATTTCTTGCAGCACGGCTTTGTAGCGTTCCATGCGCTGCATCTGATAAAACGGACCTTCGTCATAACCCAAGTTCAGCCAACTCATGCCATCCAAAATCGCCTGTACAGACTCCTGTGACGAGCGTTCCAAATCGGTATCTTCGATACGCAAAATAAAGGTGCCGCCCAACTTGTGCGCATACGCCCAAGAAAATAACGCGGTGCGTGCGCCGCCGATATGTAGATAGCCAGTAGGACTGGGAGCAAAACGAGTACGAGTAGTCATAGGGAAAGTGGGGAGTGGTGAATGGTAAGTGGACGTGCAGCGGCGTGAGCCACATGAAGCCCGCTAAATTTTAAGCCGCGCATTTTACGGGCTTTGCGCAAGGCGCATCAAATAATTGTCGTTTTAAGTACCGTAATCGCCCGACAAGTCGGCCTCCTACAGAGTTTGTGGGAGGCCGAATTTAGCAGCGACTAGCTATCAGCAACCTCAATCTGTCACTCCACACCCATAAAATTTATCAATTCGCGCTTGCATTTTTTTTATCGCCCCCTATAATGCGCGCCTCTCGCAAGAGAGACACGGGTGATTAGCTCAGTTGGTAGAGCACCGCCCTTACAAGGCGATTGTCGGCGGTTCGACCCCGTCATCACCCACCAATAGCAAAGGCTTAAGAAGAAATTCTTAAGCCTTTTTTATTATCCATTCATCTGATGTTGTTTAATCAGTGCGTATAGCACGGGTATCACCAGCAAGGTCAGCACGGCGGAGGAAATCATGCCGCCCACCATCGGCGCGGCGATGCGGCGCATCACTTCCGAGCCTGTGCCGCTGCTCCATAAAATCGGCAGCAAGCCTGCCATGATAGCAACCACCGTCATCATTTTGGGGCGTACCCGCTCTACTGCACCGTGCATGATGGCGGCTTGCAAATCAATGCCAGTAGGCACACGCGCTTCCTGCGCACAGCGCACTTGCACATCAACCCATGCGTGTTCCAAATAAATCAGCATCACCACGCCCGTCTCCGCCGCGACACCCGCCAACGCAATAAACCCCACCGCCACCGCCACGCTCAAGTTGTAATTGAGTAGCCACAGCAGCCACACGCCGCCGACCAGCGCGAACGGCACGGACAGCATCACTACCAGCGATTCGGTGACTTTTTTGAAGTTGAGATAAAGCAGCAAAAAAATAATCAGTAAGGTGATGGGAATGACGATTTTCATCTTGGCGGCGGCGCGCTCCATGTACTCGAACTGCCCGCTCCAAGTCGCGTAATAGCCAGGCGGGAACTTCACTTCGGCCGCCACCGCACGACGTGCTTCATCCACATATGAGCCGATGTCGCGCTCGCGTATATCGACAAAAATGTAAGCGGAAAGCAATGCATTCTCGGTGCGAATAGACGGCGCGCCTTTGCTGATAGTCACGGCAGCAAGTTGCCCTAGTGGAATCATCGCGCCGCTCATCGTCGTCACTAACACTTCACGCGCGATTTGCTCAGGCGTGCTGCGCAGTTCGCGCGGATAACGCACGTTCACGCCGAAGCGTTCCAGTCCTTCCACGGTAGTGGTCACCATCTCCCCGCCCAATGCCGTGGCGATGACATCTTGCACTTCACCCATGGTTAAACCGTAGCGCGCCAACGCCAATCTGTCCGGCTCGATGTTGAGATAAAAACCGCCAGTGATACGCTCGGCGTAGGCACTGGATGTGCCAGGCACTTTTTTCACCACCGCTTCAATCTGTTTGGCGAGGCGTTCCATCTCATCCAGATTTTTGCCATACACCTTGATGCCGATGGGCGTGCGGATGCCTGTCGAGAGCATGTCGATACGCGCCTTAATCGGCATCGTCCACGAGTTCGCCACACCAGGGAATTGCAGAGCCTTGTCCATCTCAGCGATGAGTTTGTCAGTGTCCATGCCGCTGCGCCATTGCTCTTGCGGCTTGAGGGTGATGACCGTCTCGAACATCTCCAATGGCGCGGGGTCAGTCGCGGTTTGCGCACGCCCGGCTTTGCCATACACAGAGGCGACTTCGGGGAAACTCTTGATGATTTTATTTTGCGTCTGCAACAACTCCGCCGCCTTGGTCACCGACATGCCGGGCAGGGACGCGGGCATATACAACAGCGTGCCTTCGTTGAGCGTGGGCATAAATTCACTACCCAGTTTCAGCGCGGGATACAGCGACAGCAACATCACCAACGCCGTGGCAATCAGCGTGGCTTTCTTGTGTTGCAACACAGCGGCGATGAGCGGGCGATAAGCCGCAATCATCCAGCGATTTAGTGGGTTCTCTGCTTCCGATTTTATTTTCCCTTTGATGAACAGCAGCATCAGCACCGGCACGAGTGTCACGGACAGCAAGGCGGCTCCTGCCATCGCAAAAGTCTTAGTAAACGCTAACGGCGCGAACAAGCGACCTTCTTGCGCCTCCAAAGTGAACACTGGCAAGAACGACACGGTGATGATAAGCAGCGAGAAAAATAACGATGGGCCGACTTCTTTACAGGCGGCGAGGATGGCTGCGGCACGCTGGTCGAAGTCAACAGCAAACCCCTCGCCATCC
>JBJORQ010000002.1:0-40253 GCA_046049345.1 Pseudomonadota bacterium
GCTACCAGCTACCAGCTACCAGCTACCAGCTACCAGCTACCAGCTACCAGCTACCAGCTACCAGCTACCAGCTACCAGCTACCAGCTACCAGCTACCAGTTACCAGTTACCAGCTACCAGCCCTTTTCCCCCTCCCGATTGAATTGCTGCATTTTTAGGCCTGTATTTCGGGCTTTGTGGTTGGGCGCGCTTGGTATCTTGTGCAAGTCCCATTTTATGGTGGGGCATGTTGCGAGTAACCAAGGAGCTGTGATGTCAACCCCCGCCAAAATCCGTTTAGTCAGCAAAGACAACGAACACCATCTCGCTGAGGCGCATGCCATACACGAGGCGATGGCGCGTTTCGAGGCGGAAAACCAAGCTGAGTTGGCCGCGCAGGCGCGCGCGCGTGCTGATGCACATGCCTGTGGGTTGGCGCAAGTCAGGTTGCGTACCGAAGCTGAGTTGGCGACGCAGTTGGAGCTGAAGATTCAAGTGGAGTCCGGCTTGCAGGCGTTGGCGCAGTCCAAGTTGGCGGTTGAGCAGCAGTTAACGCGTGAGTTACAAGAAAAATTGGCGGCCGAAAGCGCGTTGCAACAGGCTTTGCAAGGTCGCCTGGGAGCGGAGCAGCAAGCGCGGGCGGCGTTAGAAGGGCGCACTCAGCAAGCGCACATCGCCGCGCGTGCGGCGCAAGATCAGGCGCAAGTGGACGCGCAATTGGCGACTGAATTAGCTCAGCAGCGTGATGCGCATCACAGCGCGCAGCTCAGTGCCGAGCAGGCTTTGTTGACGGTTCAGCAGGCGCACGGCGAGATGCAAGCGCGTACTGAGCAACTTGCCGCTGAGCGTTTGCTGGCAGAGCAAGAGCAGCAAGCCCAAGCGGCCGATAAGTTGAAATTAGAAACGCGCTTGCGCGATTTGGCGGTGCGCCAAGTGAATCTCGAAACCGAGCAAGCGCGAGCTTTGAAAGAACGCGTTGCCGCTGAGCAACAGGAATTAGATGCGATTGCGCAACGCGTCGCGGCAGAAGCGCAGGCGACTTTGGTGGCGCAAAACAAGGCGCAGCACGATCAGCACGCCGCTGCCTTGGCGCAGCAAAAAGCTACCGCTGACGCGGCGTTGAGTGCGGCGACGCAGCAAAAAAATCAGCGTGAGCAACAGACCTTGACCTTAATCAATGCCAAGTTATATGCCGAGCAAACGGCGACGGTGGCGGCGGAGGCGCGCGCTCAGGCGGAGGCATTGATGCTGCAAGAAGCCGAGACGCGCTGCGCGCTTGAGCAAGCCGCGCAGCGTGATGCCGAAGCACGGCTCGCTGCCGAACAAGCACTGACGCTAAATCTTGAGCACGCGCAACGGGCGGACGAATACGCGCAAGCGGCGAGTGACGCGGTGCAGCGTGAACACGCTGAGTTGATGCAGGCGTTAGCGCAGCGGCAGGCGCAACGGCGGGCTGATGAAGCGCAGGCGCGGCAGCAAATTGAGCAAGCGGAACAAGCCGAAATCGCCGCCAGCGCGGCCTTGCTGGCGGCGGTAAAAGTCGCTCAGCAACGCACGGAGGTCGCCATCGCTGCGACGCAGCTTGCGGAGCAAAAAATGCTAACGGAATCGCGCGCGATTGAAGCAATCGAAGCGCGCATGGCGGCGGAGTTACGCGCCATTGAAGCTGACAATTTACGCATCGAATTAGAGGTGCGCGCGCAAGCCATCATTGATGCCAATGTGGAATTGAGTGAGCAAAACGCGCAGCAAGTACGCGAGCGTGAGTTGGTCGAATTGCGCGCCATTAAGCTGGCAAAAATGCATAGCGCGGCTACGCAGGAAATTTTGCAGCATGAAGAAGAGCACATTCGCAGCGTCGCGTTAGCCACGGTGAGCTTGCGTCAGCAGTTGCGCGCCGCCAAACAAATTAAGCACGCGGCGGTGGAGCGTGCGCAAAAAATGTTGGCATTACGCATCGCGGCGGAACAACAGGCGACCGCGATTGAGCAAGAACGCATTCGTCGTGAAGCGCGCGCCGTGGTGGTGGCGCGCCAACAGTTGGCACGCTAACTAAGTCGTGGCACTAACAGGCTGAGCCTAAAGATGCGGGACGGGCTGCCGATAACGCTCGGTGAGACGGATAAGGAGAATTAGGCAATGAGCGAGCAAAAAAATTTACAGTTTTGGGTTCAGCATTTGACTGAAAGTGAATTGCCCGTATTGCGGCAGACGGCGCGTGATTTAACCGCGCTGCGCCAGGACGAAAGCCGCCTCAGTGTGTTGGCGATTGCCGAGGTGATTGCGCGCGATCCGATTATCACGGTGAAGTTGTTGCGCTATTTGCAGCAGCATAAACACAAGGCGCAAACCACCGACGTGATTCAAATTGAGCAAGCTTTATTGATGTTGGGAGTCGAGCCGTTTTTTAAACATATTCCGCTCACTCATCTCGCCGAAGACTTGCTGAAAAGTCATATCGCGGGTTTGCCGCCGTTGCTGCGCGTGGTGCATCGCTCGCATCGCGCTTCGCAATATGCGATGGACTGGGCGGGCAGCTTGCACGATATGCACTTTGAAGAAGTCCGCATTGCGGCGTTGTTGCATGACATTGCGGAAATTTTAATGTGGTGTTTTGCGCCCGCCCAAATGTTGGAAATACGCGCGCTTCAGCAGCACGACAAGGCGTTGCGCAGTCAGCAAGTACAGCAGCAGGTGTTGGGATTTAGTTTGCGCGATTTGCAAACCGAGTTGGCGATTCAGTGGGGCTTGCCTAAGTTGCTACTGGATTTAATGAAAGATGCCAGTGGTCATCAGCAACGTGAACGGAATGTCAGCTTGGCGATTAACTTAGCGCGGCACTCGGCGAATGGTTGGGATGATGCGGCGTTGCCTGATGACTATAAAGAATTAGCCGCTTTACTGCATATTCCCTTACAAGATGTGGCGTTGATGGTTGGGGCGGATGCTGGCATTGTGCGCCTCCCTTAACGGTCGAGGTGTCACGCGGCAGCAAATGTGTCAGTCGTGGGAGCGTTGGTAACCCGCTGTCTGGTTAACCGTATAGCACGTTTTTCTGTGAAATTTTAGAGATGAAAACTAAGCTCAAAACTAAACAATGGCTGGTGATGTTGACCTTGATTTTACTGTGGTCGGTATTGGCAGCCTTTATCGAATATCGCTCGTATCTACAGCAAGTGAGTCAGTACGTCGTGCAGCAGCGCGCGGAGGCCAACGAGCATGGGGAAGAGATGGTGCGCAGTATTCGCAGCAATGTGCATTACTTGAGTGGCGTGTCGAATATGTTGGCGCAACTGGTGCGCGTCAATAAAGCCACGGCGATGTTTGGTGCGCAAGTGCAGCCTTCGAGCTTGCCTTTAGAGACGCGTAAAGCGCAGTGGACGCAGCAGCCCGACTTGAATGATTTGAGTCGCTATTTGAGCGTGGTACAGAGCAATCTCAATATCGACATGGTGTTCCTCACCAATGCGGCGGGTGATGGCATTGCCAGCAGTAATTGGAATGAAGCGGGTTCGCCCATCGGCACCAATTACGCGGCGCGTGACTGGTTCAAGCTCAATAAAATTGGCAAGCTGGGGATGCAATACGCGATGGGTAAAACGACCCATGTGGCGGGGCTGTATTTCGCTACGCCCGTGATGCAAGGCGGTAAATTTACCGGCTCGGTGATTACCAAAATTGATGCCGCCAATCTGACTTTCCTGATTAAAGAAACTGATGCCTATATCACCGATGCCAACGGTGTGATTATCTTGGCGCGTGACCCCGCCTTGTTACTAAAAGCCGTGCCGAATGCCAGTGTGTTTGGCATGTCCGCCGCCGCGCGGCTAGAACGTTATCAACGCGTCGATTTTACGATGTTGCCACTCCATCACGCTGGTGATAGCACAACAGCGGATGTGTTCGTGTCGGGGCTCGATCAGCATCCGTATTTGCTTAGCACGGTGGAGGTGCCAGAGTTTGGCTTGAGCTTGTATGTCGAGCGTCATTTAGAGCGACTGGGGACTTTGCAGCATTACGCGTTATTGCGTTATTTATTGTTGTTATTGGTCGGCAGCGGTTTGATTTTGACGTTTACGGCGATGGCGTTTTATGTGCGCGAGATGCGTCGCGCCAAGCTGATTTTGCAAGACAGTGAAGATCGCTATCGCACCTTGGTGGAATGGATACCGCAAGCGATTGTGGTGCATCGCGCGGGCAAGTTTATTTATGCCAACCCCGTTGCGGTACAGCTGTTTGGGGCGGAAACGAGCAATGCTTTAATCGGCACTGAGCTGTCGCAACGCGTTCATCCTGATTCGCGCTTAGCGGTGCTCGATGCGCTGGCGGAGCATCGTGACGATGATTTACCTGCGCTACTCGGCGATAAAAAATATCTCAAATTAGATGGCAGCGTGATTGAGTTAGAAATGCACGGTTGTGCGATTTTGTACGATGGAGAAATGGCGACCTTGATGGTGCTGAATGACATCACCTTGCGCAATCAAGCCGCACTGTTAGAGCAAAAACGCGTGGATAAATTGGAGGCGATTTACCACTTTACGGCGGCGGTCAGTAATGCGCAGTCTCTAGCTGAAACTTATCAATTGGCGATGGATTTGATGTTGCAACTGATCCGTGCCGATCGGGTTGGGGTGTTGTTATACGACAACATGCAGGTGATACGTTTTATCGCCAGTCGGGGCTTATCCGCTGCCTATATCGAGGGCTATCAGGGCTACGCGCCTTGGGCGGAGAACGATGCGAACCCGCACACTTTGTTTGTCAGCGACATTGCAAAAGATGAGCGATTTGCGCGGTATCGCGAGTCCATCGAAGCCGAAGGCGTACGCGCTTTAGCCTTTGTGCCGCTGCTGCAACACGGTCGTTTGTTGGGTAAATTCATTTTGTATTTTGATCAGCCACATGAGTTTGATGTGAGCGAATTACAGCTTGCCAACACCATCGCGACACACGTTGCGTTTGCCATCGACCGAAAAATTGCCGAACAACAATTCGCCGATATTTTTGAGTTCGCCCCCGATGCGATTTTGATGACCGACATGGCAGCCAATATCACCTTAGTCAATCTGCAAGCCGAGCGGCTGTTCGGCTATGCGCATGAAGAGCTGATTGGCAAACCGATTGATGTGTTGATTCCAAGCGATAACAACGAGCGTCGTGACTTCAGCCAACGCTTTATTCGCAGTGCGCTACATCCGCGCCCGATGGGACAAACCAGCAGCAAAAATTTGCGTGGCATTGCGCGCGATGGGCGGATTTTTTCGGTGGAAGTGTCACTCAACCAAATGGATTCTCAGCAAGGTCGCATGATTGTCGCGGCAGTGCGCGATGTGAGTGGTCGCCAAATGGTTATGGAGCAATTGATGGCGACGGCGAATGAGCTTGAACATGCCAATGTGCAAGTTGAGCAAGAGCGAGCGTTGCTGGTCACGCGGGTGGACGAGCGCACCCGCCAATTGCAATTTGCCAATGCGGCTAAAGATTCGTTCTTAGCTACCATGAGCCACGAAATCCGCACCCCTTTAGGCGGGCTGTTGGGCATGATGGAATTGCTCAGCGTCTCGGCTTTGAATGAGCAGCAAACCGAGATGATTAAAGCGGCGCGACTGTCGGGTTTGAGTTTGCTGCGCATCGTCGATGATATTTTGGATTGGTCGAAAATTGAGGCGGGCAAATTAGTCATCGCCCCGCGTATCACCAGTCTGTCTGAGCTACTCAAAAACGTGGTGCGTACTTATGCGCAACTCGCCAGTGCGAAAGGCATACAACTCAACTATCGGTTCGATGATGCGCTGAGCGCGGCACACAGTCTCGACCCACTGCGGGTCTCGCAGATTCTCAATAATTTCACCAGCAATGCCATTAAATTTACCGCGCAAGGCACGGTTGAAGTGTCTGTCGAGTTGCTCGAACAGCAAGGCAATCACGAGCTGATTCGTTTTGCCGTGAAAGATAGTGGTGCCGGCATTAGCTCGGCGCATCAAGCGCGCTTGTTTGAAGAGTATGAACAGGCGAGTGTTGACACTTCACGCATGTATGGCGGCACGGGTTTAGGTCTAGCGATTTGCCGTCGTTTGGCAGATTTAATGGACGGCACCATTGGCGTGGAAAGCACGCTTGAGGTGGGTTCGACCTTCTTCTTTACGCTGCGCGTGCCGGTTGCAAGCCACGCGGCACAACGCGATTTGCAACTGACCTTGGCGCGTGCGGATGACAACGAGCCAGAAATCACGCCCTTGTTGCTCAATGGCCGAGCGGTGTCGGTGCTGGTGGTCGATGACCATCCCGTCAATCGCATGTTGCTCAGAAAACAATTGGAGTTGCTCGGTGCTCAAGTGGATTTAGCCGCATACGGCATTGTGGCGTTGGCACTGTGGCAAACGGGACGCTTCGATATTTTGATTACCGATTGCCATATGCCAGAGATGGATGGCTACGAATTGACCCGTTCGATTCGTGAAATTGAGCGGCACGATGCCCGCGCCGCCATCCCGATTATTGCTTGGACGGCAAATGTGTTGGAGGCAGAAGGTGAACGCTGCAAAGAAGCGGGCATGGATGATTTGTTGACGAAACCGACCGAGTTACAAGACTTGCGTGCCATGTTGTTGAAGTGGCTGCCAGGCTCTAGCTCGGCGTTATCGCTCGCGCAGCCCGCCAGTCCATCGCAGCCCGTGTTACTGGAGACTGCCGCGCCTGCCGCCGCGATTTTAGACGTGGCGGTGTTGTGCAAAATCGCCCCCGATGTCGCTTTGCAACTGGAGTTGTTACACGAATTTAAGTTGGAAAATCGTAACGACATTGCCGCCTTAGAACAGGCGATGCAGCAGCACGATGCGCTATTGGTGGCGCGCAGTGCGCATCGCATCAAAGGCGCGGCGCGTATGGTGGGGGCGTTGCAATTAGCCGAGTTGCTGTTAGCGATGGAGCAGGCAGCGAAGCAAAATGATGTGTCCAGCGCGCGTGAGTTGTTGCCCGCTGTACAAGAGGCGGTGTCCCATCTTGAATTGGCGATCGCGCAATTTAGTGCAGGACATCGCGCCGGTGCGTAGCGAGTGCCTGCGCCCCACGCTAGGGAGAGTAAATGATTAAGCAAGAATATCTGGTACGCATGCAGCAACTCAAGCGCGGCTGGCTGTGGGGCGGGATTTCGCTGGCGTTGGTGATTCTGACTGAGCTGATTGGCGGAGTGTTGGAGTGGTTATTGACGGGGGAAGTCACCCTTGCCTATTTCATCATTGGCTTAGTGGTGTCAGGCACGCTCGCGCCTTTAGGCTGTTTGTTAGTGAGTTATTTAATGGCTGAGTTTGCCAAAAATCAGCAGCGTGAATTTGCCTTTAACGCGCAATACGCCAATAAACGTTTGGCGATTGCGATTGAAAGCTCGCAGATGGTGATTTGGGAATATGACTTTGCCCATGACACCTTCCAATACGACCCCGCCTTGTTGTCATCGCTTAAATCCGTGGTGGCAACGCCGCCGCAAAGTTTATTGGCGTGGATTACGCTGGTGCATCCTGATGAACGCGATGCTTTTATGGCGCATATCGAGGCGATGTTGCTCAGTGACAATTCCGTGCTGGATATCGAATATCGCTTAAACCAAGGCGAAGGTCGTTGGGAGTGGACGCATAGCCGAGGCACGGTGATCCAGCGCGATTTTGAGGGGCGGCCAAAATTGTTGGTGGGTTCAACCGCCAATATCCATCAGCGTAAGCAAGCCGAGCTGTCGTTGCGCAACGCACTCACGACGATTATTGATGCACAAGAAGCCTTGGCAGCGCGTGAAGAAATTTATCGCTCGATTGTTGAACAAGCCAACGATGGCATCGTGATGGTCGAAGTCGAGACCCAGCGTTTCATTGAGTTTAATGATGCTGCTTGTAGCAGCTTGGGCTATAGCCGCGCCGAGTTTGCGCAGCTGACGATTCCTGACATTCAGGCTTTGCATAATCGTGAGGGGGTCGCGCAGGTGCTCAATGACATTGAGTCGCAGCAAGAGTTGGTGTTTGAGACTTTGCATAAGCATAAAGATGGCAGTTTGCGTGATGTGCGCGTCAGCAACAAAGCCTTGCAGTTAAAAGGTAAATCGTATGTCGCAGCGATATTGACTGACATCACTGCCAGCAAACAAGCCGAGCTTGAATTGAGTATTGCGGCCACGGCGTTTGAGTCGCAAGAAGGCATGATGATTACCGATGCGCAGCAGCGATTGTTGCGGGTGAATCAGGCGTTTACCCATATCACTGGCTATTCCGCAGCCGAAGTCATCGGTAGGTCGCCGCGTCTATTGAGCTCAGGTCGGCAGGGCAAAGATTTTTACGACGCGATGTGGGACAGCATTCGCAGCAACGGGGCGTGGGAAGGTGAGATTTGGAATCAACGCAAAAATGGCGAGGTGTATCCCGAACACCTGATGGTCACGGTGGTGAAAAACAAGCTCGGTCAAGTGACCAACTATGTCGGTGCATTAACCGATAGCACCGAGCGAGCCATGGTGTTACAGCAATTGCACATCACTGCTGCGGAGCTGGTCGAAGCCAATCACCAAATCGAAGAAGAGCGCGCCATGTTGGCGAATCGCGTCAATGAACGCACCGCGCAATTGCGTGAAGCCAGCCACGCGAAAGATTCCTTTTTAGCCACCATGAGCCATGAGATTCGCACGCCCTTGAGCGGGCTACTGGGGATGTTGGAGTTGCTCAGTGTGTCGGGTCTGAATGACAAGCAACAAGAGATGTTTTCAGTGGCGCGTAACTCTGGCAAAAGCTTGCTGCATATCGTTGATGATATTTTGGATTGGTCAAAAATCGAGGCGGGTAAATTGGTGTTAGCCCCCCGCGTCACCAGCATTCACGAGATGCTCAAAAGCATAGTCAATACTTATTCGCAGTTGGCGAGTAGCAAAGGCTTGCAGTTGGATTGCCAAATCGATGAAAGTTTAAGCCGCGCCCATTTGATTGATGCCTTACGCGTGGCGCAGATTCTGAATAATTTCACCAGCAACGCGATTAAATTTACCGAGCATGGGCGGGTTGAGTTGACGGCGATGTTGATGAGCCGCCAAGACGGGAGCGAACTGGTGTGCTTTTGCGTCAAAGATAGCGGCATCGGCATCGACAAAAATCATCAAGCGCGGCTGTTTAAAAACTACGAGCAAGCCACCAGCGATACCTCGCGCATGTATGGCGGCACAGGCTTAGGGCTGGCGATTTGTCGGCGTATCGCCGAGCTGATGGAAGGCTCGCTCAGTGTGGACAGCACCATCGGGCAAGGCTCGGCATTTTGCTTAACGCTGAAATTGCCCGTCGCCAATCTAGTGGCACAAGAGGAATTGCAAGCACATTTAGATGAAGATGCGGCACACGCGACTCACCCTGCCAGCGAGGTGCTGCCCTTGTTGGGCGATGGATGCAGCGTGTCGATCTTGGTGGTGGACGATCACCCGGTGAATCGTCTGGTGCTCAAGCAGCAATTGGAGCTGTTAGGCGTACAGGTCACCACAGCGGTGTCGGGTGTGCCTGCTTTAGCGTTGTGGCGCGAGGGGGCGTTCGATGCAGTGATTACCGATTGCCACATGCCTGAAATGGATGGCTATGAGCTGACACACAACATCCGCGCCTTAGAGCAGCAAGAGCATCGTCCGCGCACGCCCATCATTGCTTGGACGGCGAATGTGCTGATTGAAGAAGTGCAACGCAGTTTGGAAGCGGGCATGGATGACTTGTTGACCAAGCCCACTGAGCTTGCCGATTTGCGTGCCAAATTGATTAAGTGTTTGGGCACGTCTTCTAGCACCGAGGTGGCTGTCGAGCTTGATGCCGCTGCGGTTGCAGGGGCGATTGACTTTAGCGTGTTGCAAAAAATCGCCATGCGTCCCGCCGCGCAAGCCGAGATGTTGCAAGCCTTTAATTTTCATAATCGCAACGACATCGCCAATTTATATGCGGCTTTGCAAGACGCGAATCCCGCCGCTGTGGTGCGCAGTGCGCACCGTATCAAAGGCGCGAGTTATATGGTCGGCGCGCTGCAATTAAGCGAACTAGCGTTGTTGATTGAAACGGCGGTCAGTGACGGCGACATGGATACCGCCAAGCATTTAGCCCACACCCGTTTGAACCTCGCCGTGCAGCAACTTGAAGCGGCCATCGGTTTGTTTAGTAGTCGTCACGAATCAGTCATTAAAGAGTAATTGGAAGGTCTAACCATGAACAAAAAATCATTGCGTATTTTGGTGATCGAAGACCACAGTTTTCAGCGCAGGGCGATGGTTTATATGCTGCACGCCTTGTCCATTGAAGATGTCTGGCAAGCCAATAACGGCAAGCATGCTTTGGAAGTGATGCAGGCCGATCCCGATAAAAAACTGGATTTAGTGCTGTGTGATTTGGACATGCCCGAAATGGACGGCATGGAATTTTTCCGTCATTTAGCCAAGCTGCAACCTGGCGTTTCGACGCTCATCATCAGCGGCATGGATACCGCCTTGATTAGTTCGGTAGAAAAAATGGCGAGCTCGTATGGTTTGAAAATTTTGGGGGCGGTTGAAAAACCCTTGTCACTCGATCAACTCGATGGTTATTTAATGCAGCATTTAGCGTTGAAAAATGCCTCGGCTGCCGCCGCTGTCGCGCCGCGCCCAACCAAGGTAAAGCATGTGTACTCCTTAGAAGAGGTGATGGCAGGCGTGGCGGCAAAACAAATCGAGCCGTTTTTACAACCCAAAGTAAAAATGAAGTCAGGCCGCATCGTGGGCGCAGAAGCCTTGGCACGTTGGAATCATCCTGAGTTTGGCTTGGTTTTTCCCGATGACTTTATTCCGCAGTTAGAGCGCAGCGGCAACATGGAAGCCTTGACGTTTCTAATGCTGGAAAAAACCGCGCATATGTGCCGCTTGATGCAGGACAAGGGCTTTGTGTTGGATATGTCGGTGAATTTGTCGGTGTCGTCGCTCAACGATACCTCCTTGGCGGAGCGTATTACCGAAGTGGTGTGGCGCGCAGGTATCGAGCCGCAACGCATTATTTTAGAAGTGACTGAGTCGGCGGCGATGACCAATGTGCCTGAAACTTTGGAGAATCTAGCGCGGCTCAGAATGCGCGGCTTTGGCTTGTCGATTGACGATTACGGCACAGGCTTTTCGAGTATGCAGCAATTGACTCGCGTGCCCTTTACCGAACTCAAAATTGATAAGTCGTTTGTCACCGATAGCCAGCTGAATCCTGCCTCGCGCGTGGTGGTCGAATCGAGCATTGATATGGCGCGCAAGCTGCATGTTAAGAGCGTCGCAGAAGGCGTGGAAACCGAGCAAGAGTGGAATATGTTGCGTGATATGAATTGCGATGTGGTGCAAGGGTATTT
This sequence comes from Pseudomonadota bacterium, assembly GCA_046049345.1. Classification (GTDB taxonomy): domain Bacteria; phylum Pseudomonadota; class Gammaproteobacteria; order Burkholderiales; family Gallionellaceae; genus Gallionella. The sequence goes on from JBJORQ010000002.1 coordinate 11,344, forward strand.
GATCGCGAAACCGATGGACAGCTTCGCCTTTGTCGATTTTTGTGAACGCTACAAACCGCAATTCGTCAGTGCTAGCAACTAAGCCCTTACTTTTCTAACCTCACACACCGCTCAATCCCCTCATGGCACTGTTCAACGAAGCACGTTTTACGCAACTCAAAGTCAGCGGCAAATTGCCGTCTCCTAAAGGCGTGGCTTTGCAGCTTATCGGCTTGGCACAACAAGAAAATGCGTCGCATCCAGAGATTGTGCGTTTGATTAGCACCGATCCCGCCTTGAGCGTGCGAGTGATTAAAGCCGCCAATGTGTTGTTGGGCAGTACTAGCCGCCCAGTAACGGGCATTAACGATGCGGTGACGGTGTTGGGCTTGCGCGCTTTACGGCAATTGGTGTTGGGCATCGTGTTGATTTTGGATCATCGCCATGGCCCGTGTAAGTCGTTTGATTATGGGCATTTTTGGGTGCATTCCTTGCTCACCGGCATCATCGCGCGACATTTGGCAGCGTGTACTTGCGCGGTGGCAGCAGAAGATATTTTTATGGTCGGCTTGCTCAGCAAAATTGGCCGATTGGGCTTGGCGAGTGTCTATCCCGATGAATTTAGTGCGATGTTGGCGCAGCACACCAGTCAGCCAGAACTCAAGCAGTTGCAAGTGGCGCAATTCGGTTTTACAGAGTGCGAATTGAGCGCGGCGATTCTGAGCGATATGAATTTTCCGCAGGTCTTTCAAACCTTGGTGCGTGACTACATTCAGCCTGAGCACAGTGAGGTGTTAGAGGGCTCGCGCGAATGGCAGTTGGTTTATTTATTGCATATTGCCGCGTTGATTGCGGAGCTATGTTTGGCCGCACCTGCACAACGCGCGGTGTTGCTACAGCAAGTCATCATGCAGGGTGCGCGTATCGCGCTGGAGTCGAGCGCGCTACTTAGTCTGTGTGAGGCGGCGATGCGCGACTGGTCAGATTGGGCGGACTTGTTGGGGATGCCCCCACGCAACATGCCCGACTTCGCCGAGTTATTTCAACAGCATGACGAGGCGGTCGATTTGCCTAGTTTGCATACCTTCCATGCGCCGCAGGCGGCACACGATTTTGTGTTGCGCGTGTTAGTGGTGGATGACGACCGAGGCTTTTTGGCGTTGTTGCGTAATCTGTTAGAAAGTCAGGGCTATTGCGTGTTTACCGCCCCGAATGGCGTGGCAGCGATGGCGCAGATTGAGCTGCATCATCCGCAGCTCATCATCACCGATTGGCGTATGCCGCTAATGGATGGTCTGAGCTTGTGCCGAACCTTGCGTGACAGCGCGGAGTATTGCGACATTTATCTGATCGTGATGACTACGCAAGAAGACCCCGAAAAACTCATCGAAGCGTTTGAGGCGGGCGCGGATGATTATTTGGTCAAACCGCTGGTGCCGAAAATTTTCTTTGCACGCTTGCGCTCAGGTTTGCGCGTCGTGAAATTACAGGCGGAACTGGCTTCAGAGCATCAGCAGTTACTCATGCTTTCGACCGAACTCGCTTCCGCCAATAAAGATTTACACAAGCTCGCGCTGACCGATGTCTTGACAGGTTTGTCTAATCGCCGTGCGGCGATGGAGTGCTTGGCAAAGCACTGGGCGGGAGCAGAGCGCAGCAATCGTGCCTTGAGCTGCATGATGGTGGACATCGACCATTTCAAATCTATCAATGATCAATTTGGTCACCCGATTGGCGATGTCACTTTGCAAGGTGTCGCGGCGGCGTTGCTCCAGTCGGCGCGCGCGCAAGATTTGGTGTGTCGTGTCGGCGGTGAAGAGTTTTTGGTGATTTGCCCAGACACCTCAAGTGAAGCGGCCTATCTGTGCGCCGAACGCTTGCGTCAAAATGTAATGAGCTTGGTGATTCCCAATGAACACGCGGCGATTCAGGTGACGGTCAGCATTGGTGTTGCCAGCAAAGCCACGAGCATCAGCTCGGTCGAAGCCTTGTTGGGACGGGCAGATCAGCACTTGTATGCGGCGAAACAAGCAGGACGTAATTGCACCGTGGCAACACATGAAGAATTAACGACTTTAATTAAAAAATAATTACGCTAATCGCAGCGAAAATCATCAAGCCATTGTTTTAAAAGAAAAACAATTTTTTAAAATCCCCCTAAAGTTTTTCTAAATGCTGCCGATAACATCTACATGGACGAGCACGGAAGTATCTCAAGTGCGTCGCTCCTAGGCTGCATCGTCCTATTCGCGTGACGGTGTATTAGCCATTTCTATTGCGCTTGTAGGGGAAACTCTTACATTTGCGCGGTCTGTTCCCTACAAAAAATACGGCGACCTTCTGATTTTTCCTTGTGCTGTTTTGTTTCATGATGCGAGCGTCAAAAAACACATGTATCAAGGGGAATCAAATGAACACCATGCAATTACAAGACGGCATCCGTGACATCAACTTAAATTATTTGATGTTGGCGCAGCAGATGATTAAAGAAAACAAAGCGGCTGCGATTTTCCGCTTGGGCATCGGTCAAGATTTAATTGAGATGTTGTCTAATTTATCGCCCGCACAAGTCATCAAAATGGCCTCGTCGAATATGTTGTTGTGCCGCTTCCGTTTTGATGAACAACTGTTGCTCAACATGGTCACCGACTACAACAAAGATCGTTTGATGTCCAAAGCGCACGCCGCTATTTTGATGTCTGCACAAGCAGTCGAAGAGCTCGCCTAAGCGCGTCTGTCATGGCTTACAAAAGTGTATTGGATGAAGCGCAGCAAGTCGGTATCGCCGCCGAGCTGATTAAACTGGGTGCGCGTTTACAGCTCATCCAAGCCGAAACCACCTTGAGCCGCGAACGTCTGCTCAAACTCTATAAAGAAATTAAAGGCGAGTCGCCATCGAAGGGAATGTTGCCCTATTCGACCGATTGGTTTATCAGTTGGCAGCCTAATATCCACTCCTCGTTGTTCATGGACATCTACCAGTTTTTGAAAAAAAACGCGGGCAGTTCGGGCGTGACGGGTTTGATTACCGCCTATCGTTTATATCTCGATCAGATTGAAGGGATTGAAGGCGGCGAGGCGTTATTGAGCATCACGCGGGCTTGGTTTTTGATACGTTTTTTTGATGCGGATATGTTGCAGTTAGTGCCTTGTCAGGCGTGTGGTGGTCATTTCGTGGCACATGCGAACGAGTTGCATGCGGACTATGTCTGCGGGATTTGCAATCCCCCGGCGCGCGCAGGCAAAACCCGCGCCGCCAAACTGGCTGAACAGCAGCATGCATAAAAAGCAGGTATAAAAATGGTTAAGTCGTACCTCATGGGCTTCAAGATAGTTTGAAAGCTGCCGATATATTTGCAGCGTAGTTGCATCAGTTAAAAATTTTTTACCCCCATAAAAATGAAGCAAGTCTCTCGGAAGTGACACTTCAAAGAGATGACCTAAGCAAGGAGTACGGACATGTTAGTGATCGTAGGTTACATCGTGGTATTGGGTTGCGTGTTCGGCGGCTATGCGGCGGCGGGCGGGCATTTGGGCGGCTTATGGCAGCCGATTGAATTGCTGATGATTGGTGGCGGCGCGCTCGGTGCGTTCTTGGTCGGCAACACCATGAAGGCGGTTAAAGCGACCATCAAATCTTTCCCGCAAATTTTCAAAGGCGCGAAGTACAACAAAGATCATTACATGGAGCTGATGGCGTTGATGTACGAGCTATTGGGCAAGGTGCGTAAAGAAGGTTTGATGTCGATTGAAGGCGATGTCGAAAAGCCTGAAGACAGTCCGATTTTTTCTAAGTATCCGAAAATTTTGCATGACCATCACGTCGTCGAATTCATCACCGATTATTTGCGCATCATGGTGAGTGGCAATTTGAACGCGATGGAAATCGAGAATTTGATGGACATCGAAATCGAAACCCATCATCACGAAGCCTTAGTGGGCTCGCACTGTATTGCCAAATTAGGCGACGGTATGCCAGCTTTCGGTATTGTCGCGGCGGTGATGGGTGTGGTGCATACCATGGAATCGGTGGGGATGCCGCCCGCTGAACTAGGGATTTTGATTGCGCATGCCCTGGTCGGTACGTTCTTGGGGATTTTGTTGGCGTATGGTTTTGTTGGCCCGCTCGCCAGCACCTTGGAACAAAAAGCTGAAGAAGGCACCAAGATGTTTCAAACCATACGCGTGACTTTATTGGCGAACTTAAACGGCTACGCCCCCGCGATGTCGGTTGAGTTTGGTCGCAAAGTGTTGAACACCACAGAACGCCCCACCTTCTCCGAACTAGAAGAACACGTTAAACAAAAACGCTAAGGAATCTCTCGCAAAATCCAACGCTCATCGTGATGCGTGTTTGAGCTTGTCGAGACAGACCTTGAGCCTCTTTAGATTAAATCGAGATTGATATGGCGGACGCTAAAAGACCCATCATCGTAGTAAAGCGCATCAAAAAAGTCGCTGGTGGACATCACGGCGGTGCGTGGAAAATTGCGTATGCCGATTTCGTCACGGCGATGATGGCGTTTTTCTTGTTGATGTGGCTGTTGGGTTCAACGGCAAAAGGGGATTTGGCGGGGATTTCGGAATACTTCAAAACCCCGCTTAAAGTCGCCTTGATGGGTGGTACGGGGAGTGGCGATAGTTCCAGCATTATCAAAGGGGGCGGGCAAGATTTAACGCGTCGCGAAGGTCAGGTTAAAAAAGGCGATGTGGAAGAAACTAAAAAAGTCATCGACATCAAGGCGGCACAAGCCGAATTTGAACGCACCTCAAAAATCAAAGAAGTCGAAAAACTCAAAGAGCTGAAAGCCACCATAGAGAAGGCGATTGAGGTGAATGACAAGCTGCAAAAATTCAAAAATCAAATTCTGTTGGACATCACCAGCGAAGGCTTGCGCATTCAAATTGTGGATGAACAAAATCGTCCCATGTTCCAAAGTGGTCACGCCAAACTGGAGTCCTACACGGTCGAAATTTTGCATGAAATTGGCAAAACCCTAAACGATGTGCCGAACAAAATCAGCATTTCGGGACACACCGATGCGGCGGTATTTAGTGCGGGTGGCAAGGGTTATAGCAACTGGGAATTGTCGGCGGATCGCGCCAATGCTTCGCGGCGCGAACTGATTGCGGGCGGCTTGGCGGACGAAAAAATTGTGCGCGTGGTGGGCTTGTCCTCGGCGGTGTTGTTTAACAAAGACGAACCGCTCAGTCCGATCAATCGGCGCATTAGTTTGATTGTGATGAATAAGAAAGCCGAAGAGGCGGCGAGTCATGATGGCGGCACGGTGGGTATGAATGTCGAAAGCGATAATACTGATTTTAAAGAAACCCTCACCGAGCGTATCGAAGCCATGCCTGTGTTGCCTGCTAGTCCCGCCAAACCCCATACGCATTAAAGCTTTCCTGTCAGGCGTACCTATTCGGGTGCGCTTTTTTTTAGCCCCTTTTATATTTTTTTTGCATCCGCAAAATGCGTTTCAACCCCGCAGGGATCGCTTCGCTTTTATCAACTCGTAAACCGTTTAAATTTTCTGTGTAGTCGGTTTCTAATCGCACAAATTGATGGGGTTTTTTTTCGCTATTCGGCTAAAGAAAATCGCTACGCCGCCGTTAAATTGCTATACCGAAATTTTGATCTGGTCACACCCCTTAATTTTTTTAGGATGCGCAAAAATGAACAATTGGTGGAGCCAGCTTTCGCTGAAAAACAAGTTACAAATTCCGATTCAACTCATCTTGATGGTGGTGTTGGTATTAGCCCAGCGCACCGCTTTGGATAAGTTTGAAGCCTACGTTTTGGATGGGGCAGAGAAGCAGGCTTTGATCTCGGCGGATGGGGTATTGAACGGCTTAAATATGCTGATGATTAACGGCATCATCAGTCAAGAAGATCAGCGCGCTTTGTACATTAAAAAAATGGGTTCGTCGGACAAGGTTACGGAGTTGCGCGTCATTCGCAGCAAGGCGGTGCAAGCCCAGTTTGGCGCAGGGATGGCGAGTGAGCAGCCATTGGATGATTTAGATCATGCCGCCTTGGACACCGCACAAGTGCAAAGCAAATTTTTAAACAGCAATAATCAGCCGCGTTTACGCGTGGTCGTGCCGTTTATTGCGCGCGAAGAATTTCGCGGCACCAACTGTTTGGCGTGCCATCAAGTGGCGGCGGGAACAGTGAATGGCGCAGCAAGTATTTCATTGGATTTGAGCAGTGAATTTGCCTCGATACACGCGGCCAATTATTGGTTGTGGGCGGGGCAATTGAGCTTGCAATTGGTGTTGTATTTTGTGATTGGCGGCTTGATTGGTTTGGTCACAGGTTCGTCGCGTGAGCTGCAAAAAAGCATGACGGCAATGCAGGCGGATGGCGATTTATCCAAGCGGGTGCGGGTACGCAGCGCAGATGAAATCGGCAAAACAGCGCAGGCGTTTAATGCCTTGGTGGAAAGCTTTCAGTCGATTGTGGGACAGGTCGAAAGCGATGCCGACAAAGTTTCACATGCCGCGAAAGCGTTGACGCAAGACACCGCGCAAATGGCGCAGGCATCGCAAGCGCAAAGCGATGCGGCGAACACTGCGGCGGCAGCGGTGGAGCGATCAAGCCAAACCATTGCACAAGTTGCCGAAGGGGTGAGCCAAGTTGCCTCGCTGTCGAATGAAAGTTTGGAGCGGGCGCATCGCGGTCAACACAGCTTGGATGAAATGATGCAAGAAATTGCCCATGTCGAAGCCGCTGTGCAAGAGATTGCCAGCTCGGTCGGTGCGTTCGTCACCAACACCAAAAACATCAACAGCATGACCCAACAAGTGCGCGACATTGCCGAGCAAACTAATTTGCTGGCACTCAATGCCGCCATTGAAGCGGCGCGTGCCGGTGAGCAAGGACGGGGTTTTGCGGTGGTGGCGGATGAGGTGCGTAAGCTCGCCGAAAAATCGGCGCAATCGGCCACGCAAATTGATCAGGTGACGCATGCACTCGGGACGCAATCGGGTTTGGTCGAAAAAACCGTGCAGCGCGGCATGGCGGCGTTGCAAAGCAGCCAAGCGCATATCGCGGCGGTGAGCACGGTGTTGACCGAAGCGAATGTGTCGGTGGATGGCGTGAATAAAGGTTTGGCGGGGATTGCCGATGCGATTAACAAGCAACGTGATTCCAGTCGTGAAATTACCGTCAGCGTCGAGTCGATTGCGGTGATGGCAACGCAAAGTAATGCGGTGGTGCAACACACCGAAGCGGAAGTAAAAGCGATGGCGTTATTGGCGCAACATTTAAGCCAGACGGTCGGGCGTTTCAAGGTTTAGGGCAGCAAGTAATCACAGGGTAAGTAGCGTTCATTCACGTCACATTTCAGAGAAATAAGGAAACAATATGTTGAATAATTTGACGATTAAAGCGCGTTTAGTGCTGTTGGTCTGCGTAATGATGGTGATTGGTTCGTCGGTAGCGATTTCGGCTTATCGCGGGCTGGATAATTTGCAAGATGCGACGCAAGACATTGCCGAACGACGCATTACTTTGATTCGTGATGTCAACAAAATCATGTATTTTTTGGCTGACAATCGTGCGCAAATTTCCTTGGCAATGCAACATGACCCTGCCAATCCTTACGGCAAACAACACGAGCATGAGGTGTCGTTGCATTTAGATTTGATTGAGACCAACGTTCGCAAGATTGATGAATTATTCGCTGCGACAAAGCCTTTGACGCATAGCGCAGAGGGTAAGGCGGGATTAGCCAGTTTTATTGAGGCACGCGATTTATGGCTGCATGAAGGTGTATTGCCAGCGGTCGAAGCGATACGCGCGGGTCATTACGAGCAGGTGCATTTCATGTTGTCAAAAAATATCAATCCTTTGTTGGATGAAGCCATTCGTCAAGGTCGTGAAATTGCACAGCACGAAGATGAAGGTGCGCAACATTCTTTAGAAAAAGCCAAAGCGGCGGCACACACCACGGAGCTCATCATCATCTGGGGCATGTTGTTTATGGCGGCAGTCACGGTGGCATTGGGTTATTCGATTATTTCGGGGGTGTCACGTTCGACGGGTGAGATGCGCGATGTGATGACACGGATGGGGGCGGATGGTGATTTGTCACGTCGCATCAAGGTCAGCGGTAGCGACGAAGTGGCACAAGCTTCTCATGCGTTTAATAATTTTATTGAAGGCGTGGCGACCATCATTCGCCAAGTCAATGCCAATGCCAGCAGCGTCTCGGACACGGCTGCGCAGTTAGCGAACGCCTCGACGCTGATTGCGACTGGTTCGCAAACCCAAAGCGCAGCGGCAGCCTCAACCGCGACCTCGGTTGAAGCGATGACGGTGAGCATCAATTCGGTCGCAGCGAATACCCAAGACGTGCGTAAATTATCTGAACAAAGTTTGCAAAAAGCCGCACAGGGCAATCAAAACGTGGCGGTGATGATTACCGAAATTCAGCGCGTGCAAGACGCGGTGAAATTGATTGCGGGTTCGGTGAATGAGTTTGTCGAAAGCACGCGCGCCATTGCGGGCATGACGCAACAAGTCAAAGACATCGCCGACCAAACTAATTTGTTGGCACTGAATGCGGCGATTGAAGCGGCGCGGGCGGGCGAACAAGGACGCGGTTTTGCGGTGGTGGCGGACGAAGTGCGCAAGCTGGCAGAAAAGTCTGCGCAATCCGCCAATGAAATTGATCAAGTGACCAATAGCCTGAGTCAAAAATCCAACCATGTTGAGGCCTCGGTGCAAACAGGCTTGCGTTCTTTGCAAGCCACGCAAGAGCAAGTCGATCGCGTCTCGGTTGCCTTGCATGAAGCGAGTGATGCGGTCACGCAAGCCAGTCATGGCGTGAACGATATTGCCACCGCTGTCAGTGAGCAAAGTCAGGCCAGCACAGAGATTGCGCGCAACGTCGAAAAAATTGCGCAAATGTCTAAAGATAATTCTGCGGCGGTGTCGAGCAACAACAAAGACATTGCGCATCTGGATGAATTGGCTAAAGCCTTGCAACAAGTGGTGAGCCGTTTTCGGGTTTAAAACAGCTTTGGGTTCGGAATCGTGGTTAAAAATATAACGAGGCGATGCCGCAATTGACCCCCGCGCGCAGCCTCAAATAAGGAGCAGTCATCATGCAGAACAAAAACGCTTATGTCTCGCAACAAGAAGTGCCGTTCCCCGCTGGCAAGGTATTGATTTCTAAAACTGACACCAAAGGAATACTGACTTATTGCAATGACGAATTTGAGGCAATTTCGGGTTATTCGCGTGCGGAGTTGATCGGCAAAAGCCACAACATCGTGCGTCATCCCGACATGCCGCCATCGGCTTTTAAGTGGATGTGGGACACCTTAAAAGCGGAACGTCCGTGGCGTGGCATGGTGAAAAATCGTTGTAAAAATGGTGACTTCTATTGGGTGCGCGCCACCGTGGTGCCGATTATCGAAAATGGTCGCGCCTCAGGTTATGTGTCGATGCGTCGCGCGCCAACGCGTGCACAGATTGCTGACGCGGAAACGCTGTATCGCGATTACAGCCGTAGCGGGGCGGAGTTTGTCGGCAAGCGTGAAAGCTGGAAATTTAAAAACTGGTCGCTGAAATCAAAACTGCAACTGGTGATTCAAAGTGCCTTGTTGACAGTGTTGGGCTTAGGGCAAGTGTTTATTTCCAGCAAATTTCATATTGATTCGAGCACCGAGCTGCAATTGATGGGCGGGCAAATTGTGTTGCATGTGTTCTTGTTTTTCTTCTTGGGCTATTGCGTCGTGAAATATGTGCGCGAACCGCTGGATGCCGCCAAGAACGAATTGCGTAACGTGTTACAAGGCAATTTTGATAGCGAACTGAACATCGGCGTGGGCGATGAAGTGGGCGATATGTGTTGCGAAGTGACCAATATGCAAACTTATTTGCGCATGTTGGTGGATGAGATTGCCGCCTCGGCACGCGACATCAATAGGCTCTCTGCGCAGTTAGATAAACAAGTGACAGGTGTGACCAGCAACGCGGTGGTGGAACAGCAACAAGTGAAAGAAATTTCTCACACCATGGAAGAGTTCCGCGTCTCGGTGCAAGAAGTCGCCTCGATGGCGGAAGTGTCCTTGGGCGATGCCAATGCGACGCAACGCATCGTGGAAGAAAACAATCGCAATATGGATTTAAGCATTGCCGCACAAGGCCGAGTCTCGGCAACCGTGCAAGCGTCTAGCCAAACCATTAGTGATTTAGGCGGGGCAATTCAAAAAATCGGCACGATCTCTAATGCGATTAAAGATATTGCCGAGCAAACCAATTTGCTGGCACTCAATGCGGCGATTGAAGCAGCGCGTGCAGGCGAACAAGGACGTGGCTTTGCGGTGGTGGCGGACGAAGTGCGCAAGTTGGCAGAACGTACCGCAACCAGCACCAAAGATATTGCCAACACCATTGCTGAAATCAACACTATTTCCGCTTCGGCGGTGAAGAGCATGGAAGAGGCGGTGTCAGAGGTGGACGGCGGGATTGCCTTGATTCGTAAAAATGGCGAAGGCTTGAAAGACATCATGGCAGCGACCATGAACGTGTCGCAACGCGTCGAACATATCGCCGCTGCATCTAAGCAACAATCCATTGCCAGCGGTGGCGTAGCGAACAGCTTGGTGCATATCACCGAGTTGGTCGATAGCAATACGCGTTCGGTTGGCGAAGCTAAAACTGCGACTGAAGCTTTGGCTAAATCTGCCGATAACTTGAAGAAGGCGGGTTACCCGTTAACTAAGTGTGCGATTAGCTGAGATGAACCGTCGTTATTCAATAGCTCCACCTTTGTAAGGAAAAAACGATGTCTGACTTATTAAAAAGTATTGATGCCCGCACCAAATTAGCGGGGACCAACAAGCTCGAAATTTTGATGTTTTCCTTGGGGAAAGATAGTCGCAACGGTCGCGAAGAAACGTTCGGCATCAATGTGTTCAAAGTGCGTGAAGTGATGCGCATTCCAGCGATTACGCGTGCCCCTGAAATGCCTGCCTCGGTGGAAGGGATGGTGAGTTTGCGTGGGGTATTAGTACCTGTCATCGACCTCGCCAAATACATCGGCATCACCACCGACTGCCAGCCAGAAATCATGATCGTGACCGAGTACAACGGCCATACGCAGGGATTTTTGGTGCGCGCGGTGGACAACATTTTGCGTCTTGATTGGTCGGAAATGCGCGTGCCGCCCGCCATGCTCGCAGCTGAAATGGGCGGCTTGGTGACGGCGATTACCGAGCTGAAAGACAAGCGTCTGGTGATGATGATGGACGTGGAAAAAGTGTTGTCCGAAACGGGACACTTTGATGACGACGAAATGATTTTCAAAAATGTCCGTCCGCTCGGCAAAGACCGCACGGTGTTTTTTGCGGACGATTCGTCGGTGGCGCGTAGCCAAATCACGCGCACTTTGGATGCGATGCAAGTGAAATACATTGCCGCGATTAACGGTCGTCAGGCATGGCAAGAGTTATCCAAACTGGCGGATCAAGCCGATGCGGGCAAATTCCCCTTGAGGAGCTTGCTGCAAGTGATTTTGACCGATGTGGAAATGCCCGAAATGGACGGTTATATGCTGACTCGCAAAGTCAAAGCCGATAAGCGTTTTACAGGCATTCCGGTGTTGATGCACTCGTCATTAAGCAGCTCCGCCAATCAGCAATTGGGCAAGGCGGTAGGCGTGGATGAATATGTGCCGAAGTTTGAGCCGCACAAGTTGGCACAAACTTTAGAACGCTTGTTGGGTTGAGGAGAAAACGATGTCTTATACAGATGAAATGATGAGCGGCAGTCACGACGGGATGCTCGATCAGATTGATGCGCGTACCAATCTAGCTGGCTCGAACAAGATGGAAATTTTGTTGTTCAGTTTGGGTAGCGGTGAAAAATTCGGCATCAATGTGTTCAAGGTTAAAGAGGTGTGTACCGCAGGCAAAATTACGCGTACCCCAAATATGCCCAACGGCGTGGATGGCATCGTCAGCTTGCGTGGCAATGTCATGCCGGTGCTGAATTTGGCGAACTTTATGGGGATGGCTCCTAAGGAAAAACATCAGACCATGATGGTGGCGGAATACAACAGCCACATCCTGGGTTTTCTGGTGCATTCGGTGGATCGCATCATTCGCGTGGATTGGGACAAAGTGCGTGCCACCGAAGGCATGTTGTCGGATAAAGGCGCACTGATTACCGCGATTACCGAGTTACCCGATGGCAGCTTGATTTCGATTTTGGATGTCGAGCAGATTTTGGCGAATGCCTTTGGCGAAGCGGTGGTGGGCAATGTGGAACGCGTCGAATCGAAACGTGATTTGTGCGTGTTCTTTGCGGATGACTCGATGGTGGCGCGCCGCAAAATCGCCGAAGTGTTAGACAAAATGGGCGTGAAGCATGTGCAAGCCAATAACGGCAATGACGCATGGGAAAAACTCAAGGCAATGGCGGATTCTGCAGCCAGTGTGGGGGCGAAATTACACGATCAAGTGCAAGTGATTTTGACCGATGCAGAAATGCCTGAAATGGATGGTTATGTGTTGACGCAACACATCAAATCTGATCATCGTTTTGATGGCATTCCCGTGATGATGCACTCGTCGTTGTCGTCGGATGCGAATCGCGCGATGGGACGCAAAGTCGGCGTGGATTACTACGTTCCGAAATTTGATTCCTTGATTTTGTCGTCCACGCTGCGACCGTTGTTGGTGTAAGAGGCTGGTAGCTATTAGCAAGCCGCTACCTAAGATTTAAGGAGAATGAAATGGGCATAGAAGATACAAGATTTTTAGTGGTGGATGATTTTTCGACGATGCGACGCATCGTGCGAAATCTGTTGAAAGAGCTGGGTTTCGTCAATGTGCAAGAAGCTGAAGACGGCGTGGATGCTTTAGCAAAATTACGCGCAACGGAATTCGATTTCGTGGTGTCGGATTGGAATATGCCGAATATGACGGGCATTGAGTTGCTGCAACATATCCGTGCCGATGCTAAGTTGAAACATCTGCCCGTGTTGATGGTGACGGCCGAGGCGAAGAAAGAAAACATTATTGCGGCGGCGCAAGCGGGGGCGAGCGGTTATGTGGTGAAACCGTTCACTGCCGCGACGCTAGATGAGAAGTTGAAAAAAGTTTTTCTAAACATGAAAAAGTGAGGAATGTCATGGCTACCCATACTGCAAATCAAGATCCTGACGACCTAGAATCGTTGTTCGATAGCATCTTGGCGGCAAACAATGCCGAAAATAAAATTGAAAATAAAGCCAAGGTTGTGCCGATTTCCGCTGCGCTGAGCGCGGCGAATGGCGATGAGGCGGGCGGCAAAATGATTAACCAAATCGGGCAAATGGCGCGCAGCTTGCACGACACTTTGCGCGAACTGGGCTTGAATAAAGAAATCGAAAAAGCCGCGTCCAGCATTCCTGATGCACGAGATCGTTTGAACTATGTGGCGAATCTGACGCAGCAAGCCGCCGAGCGCGTGCTGAATGCGACCGAGGCGGCGCAGCCTGTGATTGGGCAGATGGAAGCGGAAGCGACGCGTTTGGCAACACAATGGGATTTGTTGTTCGAGAAAAAACTCGATGTCGAAAAGTTCAAAAACATGGTGATGCAAACCCACGCGTTTTTGCATGACATGCCTAAGCGTACGCAGATTACCAACGGCTATTTAGTCGAAATTATGATGGCGCAAGACTTCCAAGATTTGACTGGGCAAGTCATCAAAAAAGTGATTTCCGTGACCAAAGAAATGGAATCGCAATTGTTATCGTTGCTAATTGAAAACGCACCGCCCGAACTGAAAGCTGAGCTCAATGCGGGGCTGCTCAATGGTCCTGTGATCAATGCCGCAGGCCGTACCGATGTGGTGACGAGCCAAGATCAGGTGGATGATTTATTAGAAAGCTTGGGCTTTTAAACAGGATATTTAGCAACGCAAACAGGAGTGAAAAACATGAACGATTTTGCAGGCATGGAAGAGCTGTTACGAGATTTTTTAGCGGAGGCTTCAGAGCTGTTATCTGACGTGGATGCCAAGCTGATTGATTTGGAAAAATCGCCGCACGATCACAAATTGTTGAATGATATTTTTCGCGGTTTTCATACCATCAAAGGTGGGGCGGGTTTTCTCAACGCGCATGAATTAGTGACCTTATGTCACTTGACCGAAAACCTGTTCGACAAGCTGCGTAACGGTGAAATGACGCTGAACGCGAAAATCATGGATGCGATTTTTTCTGCGACGGGCGAGGTTAGTCAGATGTTTAGCGCGCTGTCGCAAGGTCGTCAACCGATGGCGGCACCCAGTGAATTGATTGCAGTCTTGAGTGCGACGCTGGCGGGTGAACCGCTGCATAGTTCGCCTGCGCACGAGGTGGCGGCTGCCCCCGTGAGTGCCCCTACCGCCGCTGATAGCGTCGATTGGAATGCTTTGTATTCCTCGCTGGTGGGGACGGACATTACTGAGGTGACGGGCGTGGTGCGCGATGTCGAAAAAATCAAGGCGGCGGTGGCGGAAGAAGAGTCCACCAGCAAAGTGATTGGACGGCGCGCCGATGACAAAGCGGGCGATACCGTGGGTCGTCGCCCAGGCGACGTGCCTGCCAAAGAAGCCAAAGAAACCACCATACGCGTCGATACCGTACGGCTCGATCAAGTGTTGAATCTGTCGGGTGAAATCGGTCTGACCAAAAACCGTTTGACACATTTACGCTCCGACATCATGCAAGGACGGCAGGACGCAGACACCTTGCGCGAGCTGGATCAGTCGGTCAGTCAGCTCGATATGCTGGTGGTGAATTTGCAAAATGCGGTGATGAAAACGCGGATGCAACCGATTGGGCGTTTGTTCAATAAATACCCGCGTTTGGCGCGCGATTTGGCGCGCTCTTTGGGCAAAGATGTTGAGCTGGTGTTGATGGGCGAAGAAACCGAAATGGATAAAACCATGATCGAAGATTTGAACGATCCGCTGGTGCATTTGGTGCGCAACGCGGTCGATCACGGTGTGGAAACCATAGAAGGGCGCATTGCCGCAGGCAAGCCAGAAAAGAGTTTGGTGGAGCTGAATGCGCGTCAAGAAGGCGACCATATTCTGATTACCATTGCCGATGATGGACGCGGGATGCGCCCTGAAGTGATACGCAATAAAGCCTTGGAAAAAGGACTGATTAGCACCGAAATCGCCAACACTTTAGACGAGGCGCAATGCTTAGAACTCATCTTCTTACCCGGCTTTTCGACTAAGGATGAAATCTCTAGCGTGTCGGGACGCGGGGTCGGGATGGATGTGGTCAAGACCAATATCCAACGCTTAAACGGCACCATCAAAATTCATTCTGAACCGGGCAAAGGCAGTTTATTTACCATCTCATTACCGCTCACTTTGGCGATTTTGCCGGTGCTGATTTTGCGTCTGGGCGAACAATCTTTTGCCGTGCCGCTGTCGATGGTGCGCGAGATTTTGTCGGTGTCGCCAGGACAGTTACAGCAAGTGTCGGGGCGTTCTACCATGGTGGTGCGCGGCGAGGTGTTACCCGTGTTGCCTTTGGCGCAATTGATCGGTTGGGAAGCGGGTCCTGAGCCGACCGTGGGCGTGTTGATGCAGGTGGGTAATAACAGTTTTATCTTGTCGGCGGATGGTTTTGCAGGGCATGACGACGTGGTGATTAAATCGCTGGAAACCTTCCGTCCTAAAGGTGTGGCAGGTGTGACGATGTCGAGCGAAGGCGAGATTGTGTTGATACTCGACATTAAAGAGTTACTCAGCGACGTGCGTGGCCATTAAAAATCTGTCGAGATACCCGAGTGGTTCGTGCAGGTGTAAAAATAAAATAATTATGATTCGCGGCCGAGTTGACCGCACCCTTTAGGAGAGAGACATGTTCGGTGGAAAATCAAAACAAGCACATCAGCAAGCGTTGGCAAATTTGCTTCAGAGTGAACGCGAAGTTAGCAATTTACGCAGTGAATTAGCCCGCGTCGCAGGGGAGCGCGATACGCTGCAACACGGGATGCAAGAAGCTCAAAATAACTGCGAATTAGCCCGCGCTATTTTTGGCAACATGCAGGCGTTTGGTGAATCATTTGTGGCGTTGCAAGCCTCGCAAGCGGCGACCGCGCAATCGTTAAAGCAACAAAAAGACGAAGCGATGGAAGCGGCGCAGGTGTCGCAAAACAATCGCGTTGCGGTGGCGGATATTGCGAGCAGCTTGGCGGTGTTATCCAGCGACACTTTGCAGTCGTCCAATAACGTTGAGCAGCTCACGCTGCGTGCGGCGGAGATTGGCAGCATTGTGAAACTGATTAAAGAGATTGCTGATCAGACTAATTTGTTGGCATTGAATGCCGCGATTGAAGCGGCGCGCGCGGGTGAGCAGGGACGCGGTTTTGCGGTGGTCGCCGATGAGGTACGCAAATTAGCGGAACGCACCGCGAAAGCGACCAGCGAAATTTCTAACATCGTCAGTGCGATTCAGGGTGAAACCAGTGTGGCGCAACAGCAGATGCACGCGATGGCAGCAAAGTCGCAGTTGTTCGGCGAAGAAGTCGGCGGCGTGATGGAAAGCATGAAGCACTTGAACGAGCTCTCGACGCATATCGGTAGCGAGATTTCTGCCGTGGCATTGCGCAGTTTTGTCGAAGTGGCAAAAATAGATCACGTCCTCTACAAGTTCAATATCTACAAGGTTTTCATGGGCATCTCCGATCGTAAGTCAGACGGATTTTCGACGCATACCGCGTGCCGTTTAGGTAAATGGTATTCGGAAGGCGAAGGTAAAAACTTTGCCAAACTGGATGGCTATAGTGCGGTTGCGATTCCTCACGAAGCCTTCCATCAACATGGCAAGGCTGCTGTGGATGCGTATTGGGCGGGTAATGCTTTAGCGGGGATGGCTTTGGTCGCACAAGTAGAAGTGGCGAGCTTGGGCGTACTGGGCGCGCTAGAACGTATCGCGCTCGCAGGCGAGTCCTTGGCGGCAACGCACGTTTAATTTTGCTGTATAGATGGGGCGGGACGCGCTAGCAATAGCGCGTCCTTTTTGTTGCGCGCTGGCTTGTTTAGCGGGTTTTTTACTCAGCAATTGAGTGTGCTTTACCTGCTTATTCGCGTGATAGTCAGGCCGCTTGATTGTCGATAATCCGCCCTCAGTGCGGAGTGGCTCATGTCAGAAGACAGCGATCTAGAAAAAACCGAACAACCCTCGGAACGAAAACTTGAACAGGCCAGAGAAAAAGGTCAGTTGGCGCGCTCGCGCGAGCTTTCTACCTTCAGCGTGTTGTTAGCGGGCGGCGGGGTGTTGTGGGTGATGGGCGCGAGCTTGACGCAGCATTTGCTCAGCTTGGTTCACGAGGGTTTGAGCTTTAAGCAGGACATGGCATTTAACCCAGATTTGATGATGCCGCGTTTGGCGAATTTTTCACTCGACGCGCTGCTCACCTTTTCGCCCGTGCTGTTGGCGATGTTGCTCGCCGCTGCCTTTTCGCCGCTGTTGTTAAATGGTTGGTCGTTTAGCAGCCAAGCTTTGCAGCCGCAATTTTCTAGGCTCAATGTATTTACCGGCATAGGCCGTATGTTCTCGGTGAATTCTTTAGTTGAACTCGCCAAAGCGATTGCGAAATCGGTGTTGGTCGGTGGCGTGGCAACGTGGGTGGTGTGGGCGAATAAAGATGCGGTGATGGCTTTGAGTGGGCAGTCGTTAAGCGCGGCGATACCGCAGATGGGACATCTTATCGGCGCGAGTTTTTTGGCGGTGGTGGGCGCGATGTTTTTAATCGTGTTGGTGGATGTGCCGTTCCAACTGTGGGACCACCACAAAAAGCTGATGATGACCAAAGAAGAAGTGCGTAAAGAGGCGAAAGAAACCGACGGTAATCCTGAGGTGAAGGGACGTATCCGCAGTATGCAGCGCGAGGCAGCACGCCGCCGCATGATGGATGCGATACCGACCGCCGATGTGGTGGTGACCAATCCGACGCATTACGCGGTGGCATTGAAGTACAGCGAAAACGGCGCGCGCGCCCCCGTGGTGGTGGCAAAAGGGGCGGATTTAATTGCGCAACGCATCCGCGAAATCGCCCGTGAAAATCATGTGCCGATTTTGGAAGCTCCGCCGTTGGCGCGTGCGCTACACAAGCACACCGAGTTAGGCGATGCGATTCCTGAGTCGCTCTATACCGCCGTCGCCGAAGTGTTGGCGTATGTGTATCAACTGAAACGCTATCAAAGCCAAGGTGGGACGCAACCTGTGCAACCTAACGAGTTGCTCGTACCGAGTGAATTAGATCCTGCCAGCACATTAAAGAAATAAGGCGCGCTGCCGATAAGTAAACGAGCTGCCTGAATTGGGCAAATTTTGGATGGGGGAAAGCATGAATGTTGTGATTATTGATGATGCGCAATTGAATTTGACCTTGATGCAGCACTTAGTGCGCAAGCTGCCCCATTGCGAGCCGACCTGTTTTCTAGATCCTGTTACCGCCTTGTTGTGGTGTTTGGAGCACGAGCCTGATTTGGTGATTGTTGATTACATGATGCCGAAAATGAGTGGCACGGAATTAGTCGAAAAATTTCGCAATCGTTATCCCGATGTGCCGGTGTTGATGGTTACAGCTAATCACGAAACCGAGCTGCGTCATCAGGCTTTAGCAATGGGTGTGACAGATTTTCTGAATAAGCCTTTGGACAATGTTGAGTTCGTCGCACGCGTCAAAAATATGTTGGCGTTGCGCCAAAGTCATCAGCATTTAAGCGATCGTGCGGCATGGTTGGCGAGCGAGGTGGCAGAAGCGACGACGAAAATTATGGAGCAAGAGCGCGAGATGGTGTTCTGTCTGGCGAAGGCGGCGGAATATCGCGATCCTGAAACGGGTGCGCATATTTTGCGCATGGCGCATTACTCCAAACATATCGCGCGGGTGTTGGGTTTGTCGGAGGCGCAACAAGCCTTGTTGTTAGAGGCCGCACCGATGCACGACATTGGCAAAGTTGGCACGCCCGATATGATTTTGCTCAAGCCTGGCAAGCTCACGGTAGAAGAGTTTGAAATTATGAAACAACACGCGCTGATTGGTTTTGAAGTGCTGAATGCGAGTAGCGCACCGCTGCTGAAAGTGGCGGCAGAAATTGCTTACACGCATCACGAAAAGTTTGATGGCACAGGCTATCCGCGTGGTTTAAAAGGCGAAGAGATTCCCTTGTTTGGACGCATTGTCGCGGTGGCGGATGTGTTCGATGCTTTGACTTCCGTGCGTCCCTACAAAAAAGCTTGGAGTGTCGAGCAAGCCTCGCAACTGTTGCGCGACGGGGCGGGGACGCATTTTGATGCAAGCTGCGTTGCTGCATTTTTCACCGATTTTGAAGCGGTGTTAGCGATTAAAAACCAATTTAAGGATGACGAAATTGAAACTCCAGATTGCGTCTTGGCTTAAACCTTGGCAGTGGGCGATTGGCGTAATCGTCATCGCTGCTGGGTTATCGGCTAATTATTTTTGGTTCAGCGAGCTACGCGTCGCGCCATCCGTCAACACGTCTTTATTGGCGCAACTGCCGAACAGTTTTGCGTTCACGCAAGCCGTGCCTGAAGCGGTTAAGTTAGATACGCAAAAAGTCGCATTAGGTAAGCGTTTATTTCTGGATGTGCGCTTATCGCGCGATGACACGGTGGCGTGTTTGAGTTGCCACGATTTGAATACGGGCGGGACGGATAATCGTGCCCGCTCGATTGGGGTGGCTGGTGGCATGGGTGCGGTTAATGCACCTACCGTGTTGAACAGTGGCTTTAATTTTGTGCAGTTTTGGGATGGGCGTGCCGTTTCACTTGAAGCGCAGGTCGATGGTCCGGTGAATCATCCTCAGGAAATGGCTTCGACTTGGCCGTTGGTGTTGAGCAAATTAACTCAGGATGCGATGTATGTGGCGCAGTTCAACGCGCTCTATGAAGACGGCATGACGGTGAGCAATATCAAGAATGCCTTGGCGATTTTTGAGCGTTCATTAATCACCCCCAATTCACGTTTTGACAAGTTTTTGCGCGGCGATCAAAACGCGCTGAATGCCCAAGAAAAACAAGGTTACGCATTGTTTCAATCGTCGGGGTGTGCGAGCTGTCATCAGGGTGTCAATCTGGGCGGCAATATGTACGAAAAGATGGGCTTGATGGGTGACTATTTTGCCGATCGCGGCAACCTGACCGATGCGGATAACGGGCGCTATAACGTCACGCATAATCCCGACAACATGCACGAGTTTCGTGTGCCCAGTTTGCGTAACGTCGCCCTCACCGCGCCGTATTTTCATGACGGTAATGCCGCCACCTTGGAGCAGGCGATTAACATCATGGTCAAGTATCAGTTGGGTCGGGCGATGCCCGCAGAAGACATCGACAGTATTGCGGCTTTTTTACGCACGCTCACAGGTGAGTTAACGGGCTTAGCGGCGCAATATCAAGGGAATCCCTTATGAAGCGTTTACCCCTCAACGCGCTGTTTTGGCTGGCGGCAATTGTTTTGTTAGCGTGGTTGTACCACCAATCAAACGACATCAATATCGAGCGACATTTAGTCACTGTGCAGCATCTGGAACAGTTGCGTGAACACGATGCTTTGCTCAGTCAATATGTGTTGCAAGCGCGTTATCGGCAGTTGCGCAATTACGATTCTTTAGTCCTCACCCAGCAAGAAATTTATCGTTTGTTGGATGCGCTGGCAGCGGATAAACCCGATTTATTTACACCTGGCGCGACCGCTATTCAGCAATCTTTTATGCGCTATCGCGAGTTGTTCGCCAAAAAAGAGGCGGTGCTAGAAGACTTCAAGTCACACAATGCGGTGTTGCAAAATTCCTTAAGTTATTTCCCCGTCGTGACGCAGCGTTTGCTGCAACAAAACGCCCTCAATCCCAGCAAAGTGAAGCTGCTCAATAGTCTGCTCAGCAGCGTGTTGTTATACGACCAAAATGCCAGCCTTGAGCAGCAACAGCAGATCGGTTTGCTCACCGCTGCCTGGCTGCGCGGCAGCACGCCTGATGATGAGTTGGGGCATGAACTGGCGCAGCACATCGGCATTATTTTGCAACACAAAATCGAGGTGGATGAGCAAGCCCGCAGCATTGCCCAATCGGCAACGCGTGCCGAGAGCGATGCGGTGTTTGGGCTGTATCGTGATTTGTTCACGCAACGTGAACGGCTGGCGCAACGCTACAAGTTAGCACTGGCTTTGCTCGCAGGCTTGATGCTGGCGTATGTGGCATGGGTATTAGCCAAGTTACAACATGCACGGCGCACTTTGGCGGAGTCGTTACGCGCCCTAGAGTTTCAAAAATATGCCTTAGATCAGCACTCGATTGTCAGCATCGCCGATCGCAGCGGAAAAATTACCTATATCAATGAAAAATTTTGCGAGATTAGCCAATACCGCGCGGATGAATTACTGGGAAAAGATCATCGCGTACTCAATTCTGGCTATCACTCGGCTGAATTTTTTAAGCAAATGTGGGCGAGCATCGGACACGGGCAAGTGTGGCAGGGGGAAATTAAAAATCGGCGCAAAGATGGTTCGTTTTATTGGGTGGAATCGACCATCGTGCCGTTTATGGATGAGCAAGGTAAGCCGCTGCGTTATGTGTCGATTCGAACCGACATTACTGCGCGCAAAAGCATCCATGAGCAAATGCAAACGCAGCGTGCTTTTTATGAAGATATTAGCGAAACCTTGGGCGAGGGTTTGTATGTGCAAGACCTCGCGGGTAAGTGCATCTACATGAACTCGGAAGCCGAACGTTTGCTTGGTTGGACACGCAGTGAACTGCTCGGTATGCCTGTACACGACACCATTCACAATCAATCGCAGCAAGGTTTGCCTTTGCCAGCGCGGGCATGTCCCATCATGTTGGATATTCATGCGCACGGACGTTCGCATAGCGAAGATCAGGTATTTGTGCGTAAAGATGGCTCGGTGTTCCCAGTGGAAGTCTCGTCGCAAGGTATTTTGCGCGCGGGCAAATTGGACGGGGTGGTAGTGGCTTTTCAAGACATTACGGCACGCAAACAAATCGAGGCGAATATGTTGCAAGCGCGCTTGCTGGCGGAAGAAGCGCAACAAGCGGCGGAACGCGCGAATCAGGTCAAGAGTGACTTCTTGGCCAATATGAGCCATGAGATTCGCACGCCCATGAACGGCATTATTGGCATGACTGAATTGACGCTCGATACCGAGCTGTCGCAGGAGCAGCGTGAGTTCTTATCGTTGGTCAAGTCTTCGGCAGATTCTTTGTTGTTTATCATCAATGACATTCTCGATTTTTCTAAAATTGAGTCCGGCAAGATGAGTGTGGAAGTCATCGAATTTTCGCTAGAGCAAATGTTGCGCGACACCATGAAATCATTGGCAGTGCGCGCTCACCAAAAAAATCTAGAGTTGCTGCTGCATGTCGCCGCCGATGTGCCTGATAGATTGATGGGCGACCCGGGACGCTTGCGTCAGGTGATTGTTAATTTGGTGGGTAACGCGATTAAATTTACTGAGCAGGGCGAGATTGAAGTGCAAGTGCGGCGTTGTCAGGATGAGCACGAAGGCAGGGTGGGCGTGTGTTTCAGCGTGCGTGATACGGGCATCGGCATTGCGCACGAAAAGTTCGCCAGTATTTTTGAAGCGTTCTCACAAGCCGACACGTCCACTACGCGGCAATTCGGCGGTACAGGCTTAGGGCTGAGTATTTCAACCCAACTCATCGCCTTGATGGGCAGCAAAATTGAGTTGGAAAGTGAGCTGGGGGTGGGGAGTAAATTTTCCTTTACCTTGGCCATGCAAGTGGTCTCGCAGGATGCCTTTACTTGCTATCGACAAACGGGACGGATTAAGGGAATGCCGGTGTTAGTGGCCGACGATAACGCCACCAACCGTCGTTTGTTAAAAGCCATGTTAAGCAATTGGCAGATGTTGCCTACGGTGGTCGAAGACGGCGCGCAAGCCTTGCAAGAATTAGAGCGTGCCGCGCAACAAGGTCGCCCTTACAGCTTGGCTTTGCTGGATGTGCAGATGCCAGGCATGGACGGTTTCGAGTTGGCAGAACGCATCCGCCAGCATCCCGAATATGTCGAAGCAACGGTGATGATGCTGACTTCAGAAGGGCAGCGCGGTCATGCGGCGCGCTGTAAAGAATTAGGCGTGGCGAGTTATTTGATGAAGCCGATTTCGCAATCGGAATTGTTAGACGCGTTGATGACCGCACTGGGAGTACCAGAGCCGCAAGATGCGCCGCTGATTACGCGTCATTCTTTGCGTGAAACACGCCGCAAACTCAAGCTGCTGTTAGCGGAGGACAACAAAGTGAATCAGACTTTGGCGATACGTTTGCTGGAAAAATTAGGCCATCAGGTGACGCTAGCGCACAACGGGCTGGAAGCCGTTGAGCATTGGCAAGCGGGCGAATTCGATGCGATTTTGATGGACGTGGATATGCCTGTGATGAATGGTTACGCGGCGACTGAACGGATTCGCCTAGCCGAGCAAGCCAGCGGTCAGCACATTCCTGTGATTGCCATGACCGCACACGCCATGCAAGGCGCGCGCGAGGAATGTTTAAGTCACGGTATGGATGGATATTTGGCGAAGCCGATCGACACCGAATTGTTGTGGCGCGAATTGGATCGTTTGGCGCAAGGCATACGCCAGACCGATGCGCCCGCTACGCCCGTGCCGTCATACAGCGTGGTGGATTTTGTCAAAGCAAGAAAATTGATGGATGACAGTCGTGACTTATTTGAAGAAATCGTCGGCCTGTTTAACCAGGATGCCCCTCCGCATTTACAGGCGGTGCAAGCGGGATTGTTGCGAGGCGATACGGCGGCGGTGCGGCATGGCGCACATGCTCTGAAAGGCATGGTGGGCGTATTCGCTGCCGAACGTACGATGCAGGCAGCTGCGGCGGTGGAACATTCGGCTGGCACGTCTGATAGTGCCGCTGCAATCGCCGAATTGAGCGATGCCTTGCAAGAATTGCAAGCCGCGATTGCGGCTTACCAATGGTGAGTGATGACTCGCGTTCGCGCTTAAACCCTATGTTGACTTTATCTCTGCAATCGACCTTATGAATCTCACTGACAGCCATCAACTCCTGAGCAAAATCATTGCCGCCATCGACACGGATGCGGCAATTGTGCCGACCCTGCCTGATTACGCGCGCGAGCTGCAAGCCTTGATGGACGACCCGAATGTCTCGGCAGAAAAAGTAGTGATGGTGTTGTCGGGCGATCCTGCAATCTGTGCGCAAATTATTAAACTCGCCAACAGCGCGTTGTTTGCCGACAAAGGCTCGGTCTATACCTTGCGCGATGCCATCGCGCGACTGGGCTATCGGCAATTGCGCAATTTAGTGATGAGCTTGTCGATCGCGCCGATGATGCACGCCAAAAATCCCCTGATCGCGCAACGGATGCAGCAGCTTTGGACGGAAAGCCGCGAAATCTCTGCCATCTGTACCGTGATTGCGCGTCGCCAGCCGCAGCTATCCGCCGATCAAGCGGGGTTGGCTGGCTTGTTACATCGCATCGGGGTGATTCCTTTGTGTTTGTATTTGGACGAATACCAGCCGCATATCGAGCCGGCGACACTGGAGCGATTGATTCTCAAATACGCGGCGTTGATTTCGGTGCGTTTGCTGCATAAATGGAATTTCCCTGCGGAAATCAGCGCGGCGGTCAGTGAGTATCAAGACATTCATCGCGACTCAGCTTTGCACGGCTTGGCGGACTACGCGGATGTGATTACGTTTGCCAGTTTGCAAGTCAATAACAATGCCAAAGTGGTGGACTGGCAACAGGTGAAAGCCGCGCAGCGATTGGCGTTTCAGGAAGATGAGTGCCGTGCGTTTAGCGACACGCATCAAGCTGCTATCGCTGCCATCGCCGAATTGTTGGGCAACAAAGCGCAAGCCCCTGTTGCTCGCAGCCCAGCGGTAGCTCGTGCGGTGCTGCCTGCGCTGCGTCCCGTGCAACACAATAATTTTTGGTATTTATTTACACGCTGGTGGCGATAGTTTTTAATATGCCATTAGGTCGATTTTTGAACCGAGTATTCGCCCTATAAGGCTTGCGTAATAAGGAGGTAAGCAGCATGAACTGGTTAATAAAATTACCGCTACGCAACAGCCTGCGTACACAAATTAGTTTGGTATGCGGGGTTTTGTCATTGGTGTTGTCATTGGTGTTGAGTTTTTATGCCGCCGAGGTGAGTAAGCGACAAATTGAGCAAAGTGACGGCGAATCATTTGCGAGTCGCACGAGCTCTATATTGGAGGTTATGGATCGCGGCATGTTCGAGCGCGCGCGTGAGATTCAGAATGCGGCAAATTTGACCGAGTTGAGCGAGCCTAGCGTGTCAATCGCGCGTAAACGCGAAATTTTGGAACGCTTGCAAAACACTTTTCATGCCTACGCTTGGATAGGTATCTGTGATGTCAATGGCATGGGCTTGGTCGGCACAGGCAAGTATTTAGAAGGCAAAGATTTAAGTAAGCGTCCGTGGTGCAACAAAGGACGCGAAAACTATTACATCGGTGATATGCACGACGCGTTGTTGCTGTCTAAATTATTGCCCAATCCCAGCGGCGAACAGTTTTATTTAGTCGATGTCGCCGCGCCTATTTTGGACAAAAAAGGTGTGCTGCAAGGTGTGTTGTGTGGGCATATTTTTTGGCGTTGGGCAGAAGAAGCCTTAGAGGGCGGAAAGTCGCAGGGCAAAGATGTTTTCTTATTAAGTAAGGAAGGTTTGGTGCTGTCAGGCCCTGCTGAGCTGCGCAGTAATTTCGCCAAAGTTGCCCCGCAGACCATGCAGATGATTCAACAAGAATCTGATAAAAGTGGCTATTTAATCGAGCGTAGCAGCGACGGAAAAACCTATCTGGTGGGCTGGGCTAAATCGGTGGGCTATCTTAATTACAAGGGCTTAGGTTGGGTGGCGGTGATGCGTCAAGATGTGACGCAAGCCTTTGCGCCCGCCACCGAATTGCGTAAGCACATTTTTTCAGTAGGTTTACTGCTAGGGTTATTTTTTGCGTATTTAGGTTGGTTGTTAGCAGGACGTATCGTGCGACCCATTAAGCTGCTGAGTGCCGCCGCCGAAAAAATTGCCGCAGGTCATCTGGTTTACGAAGCGGCTGCCGTGACGGGTGAGGGCGAGGTGGCGCATTTATCGCGTGCCATGCACGATATGGTGGCGCATCTGATTCGTGAAAAGAGCGAGCGTCAACAGTCGGAAGAGCTGTTCAATGCGGCGGTGGAAGCGGCACCGAATGGCATGATTATTGTCGATGCGCGCGGCAGCATTGTCATGCTCAATACGAAAATCACCGACTTGTTCGGTTATAGCGAAGCGGAGCTACTGGGGCAGTCCATCAATTATTTATTACCGCAACCTTTGCATCATGCACATAGCGCGCAGGTGCGCGATTTTGTGGCGCAACCGACTAAGCGGGCGATGGGTACGGGGCGCGATTTATTTGGTCAACACAAAGACGGCAGACAGGTGCAAGTTGAAATTGCCTTATGCCCCTTGCAAATACATGGCGAAAGTTTTGTGTTGGCTTCGGTGGTCGATATTACCGAGCTGAAAAAGACCTTAGAAAAACTGCGCACGACCGCGAGCGAACTTGAGTACGCCAATAGTTTGGTAAAAGCGGAACGCGAGCAGTTGATGGTGCGCGTCGAAGAACGGACGGTGCAATTACAGCGCGCCAATCATGCTAAAGATTCTTTCCTTGCCACCATGAGCCACGAAATTCGCACGCCGTTAGCAGGGCTGTTGGGCATGTTGGAATTGCTCACTTTTTCTAAACTAGAAGCCGCGCAGCAGCAACAACTGTCGGCGGCACAGCGTTCTGGCTATAGCTTGTTGCGCATCGTCAACGACATTCTCGATTGGTCGAAAATCGAAGCGGGAAAATTAGAGCTGGATATGCAAAATGCCAGCTTGGCTGAGTTGCTGCAAAGCGTGGCGAATACCTATACGCAAATTGCCTCGAAGAAAAATATCCTGCTCAAAATTGAGCTGGATCCTTCGTTGAGTGAAGTGCATCGTTTTGATCCATTGCGCTTGTCGCAAATTCTCAATAACTTTATTAGCAACGCGCTGAAGTTCACCGAGCACGGCTGCGTCAAGCTCAGTGCGCACTTGCTGGCGCAGCACAATGGCAACGAAACCATCCGCTTTAGCGTGCATGACACAGGCATGGGCATTTCGCCTGAACAGCAGCAACGCTTGTTCAAAACCTATGAGCAGGCGAGTGCCGAAACGGCGCGTATGTATGGCGGGACGGGCTTAGGCTTAGCGATTTGTCATCGCTTGGCGGAGTTGATGAACGGTGCTTTGAGCGTGGTCAGCACCTTAGGTCATGGTTCAACTTTTAGCTTCACTGTTGATTTGCCTATAGCCGATGCCGCCACGCAAACCTCATTCAAGTTAGCACATGCCCATGCGCCACAGAATCAAGTCAGCACGCAGCACGACATTGCGCCGTTGGCGAATCATGGCGAGGTCATTAACATTTTGATTGTCGATGACCATCCCGTGAATCGCATGTTGCTGAAACAACAATTGCACCTGCTCGGTGTGCAGGTGGAAGTGGCGGTGGATGGCAATGAGGCGTTGCAGCGTTATCAAGCTCAAGCGTTTGATTTGATTATTACCGACTGCCATATGCCTGAAATGGATGGTTATGAATTGACCTTCCGTATTCGTGAGCAAGAGCGCGCGATGGCGAGTCGTCGTCTGCCCATCATTGCTTGGACGGCGAATGTCTTGGTTGAGGAAGAGGAGCATTGCCGCGCCGCAGGCATGGATGATTTACTCACCAAACCGACTGAGCTGACCGATTTGCGCGCGATGTTGTTGCGCTGGTTAATCCGTGCAGGTGTACTGTCTAACGAGACCTAACATCGGCGTTTTTAATTCACTTTTTTGAGCTCAATTTATGTTGTCACGTCGTCAATTTATGCTGTCCCTCGCGAGCTTGGCGATTACGCCTAGCTTGTCTGGTTGCGCTTGGTTGAGCAATCAGCCCATCGCCATTGCGGGGCATGTGTGGGTGGGCTACGAGCCGACTTTTTTAGCCCGTGCACAAGGTTGGTTAGATAACCAGCAGGTAAGTTTGCTAGAAACCCATTCCTCCAGCGAATCTATGCACGCCTTGGCAACAGGCAAAGTACAGGGCGCGATGCTCACCTTAGATGAAGTCTTGCGCGCCCGCGCAGCGGGACTGCCGCTATCGGTGGTGATGGTTTTTGATGTGTCGGCGGGCGCGGATATTGTGCTGGCACATTACGACATTCAGACCATCCTCGACTTAAAAGGCGAACGCATCGGCTTTGAGCAAAGCTCGGTAGGCGAATTGTTATTGGCGATTGTGTTGAATCAAGCGGGCTTGTCAAAACAAGATGTCACGCTCGTACCCTTGCCCGTCGAGCAACAATTTGAGGCTTGGCGCAACAACGAAGTGGACGCGGTGATTAGCTACGAACCCACCGCCAGCAAAATGTTGAATCAAGGCGCGGTACGCTTATTTGACACCACACAAACGTCTAATTTGATTGTTGATGTGTTGGCGATTAGAACGGATGTGTTGAATGGTGCGCATGCCCAAGCCATCCGCCATTTAATTAGCAGCCACTTTCGGGGCTTGGCGCATCTGAGTAAGAGCCCACAAGATGCGGCGTATCGCATGTCAGCGCGCTTAGGTTTACCCGCGCAGGACGTGCTGGCGGCGTTCGAAGGCTTAGTCATGACCGACCTTGCCAATAATTTACGCTTGCTGTCGGGTAACACGCCCGTGTTGCTGAGCAGTGCCGAAAAACTCTCGGACATCATGAGTAAATTTGGGCAAATAGCGCAGCCTGATTCCTTGGATGGACTGATAGACTCTGACTATTTACCGCTTGATGCGGAGCTGA
>JBJORQ010000003.1:0-63410 GCA_046049345.1 Pseudomonadota bacterium
ATTGATGACTAATTCAGTGATACCCGCCGCGACTAAGCGTTCGATATGCCACACGATGAGTGGCTTGCCGCCCACTTGCAGCAAGGGTTTCGGCGTGTGATCAGTCAAAGGGCGCATCCGTTCGCCGCGCCCCGCCGCTAAAATCATTGCGCGCATCTTTAGCCCTTCCTTAGATGCTGAAATCCGCATGTTTAATCTGCGGTTCGAGTTCATCCAAAATGTTAAGTAGCGGTTTAAGGTCGATGTAGCGCACACAAGCGCGGCGTAAATAATCCATCACCAGCGGCATGTCTTTTACATAGCCTGTTTTGCCGTCGCGTATCGCGAGGCGCGCGAAAATGCCCAGCACTTTAAGGTGTCGCTGCGCGCCCATCATTTCGTAGTCGCGATAAAACTCGCCAAAATCCGCGTTGACTGGCAAGCCCACCGCACGCGCACGTTCCCAATAATTAATCAGCCAGTCCATCACGTCGGCTTCTTCCCAACGGATGTACGCGTCTTTGAATAAAGACGCGAGATCGTAGGTAATCGGCCCGAACACCGCGTCTTGAAAGTCGATTACGCCTGTATTTACATCAGCCACCATCAAGTTGCGCGAATGAAAGTCGCGATGCACATACACCATCGGCTGCGCCAAATTATTTTTGACGATGCGCGCGAACACTTCTTCCAGCTTGCTTTGCTGGTGCGCGCTCAAGGTCACGCCTAAATGCTGGGCGATATACCAATCGGGAAATAAATTCAGCTCGCGGCGCAACAAGGCTTCGTCGTAAGGCGGTAAATTTTTCGCATCCGACGCGAGCTGAATTTTAATCAGCGCGTCGGTGGCGGCGGCGTACAGCGGCTTCGCCGTGTTGGCATTCAAAGCCTGTAAATAAGTGGTGTTGCCTAAGTCCGACAGCAGCAAAAAACCTTGCGCTAAATCTTGTGCATAAACATGCGGAACATGCGCGCCCGCCGCCTCGAATAATTTGCCAACCTGCAAAAATGGGCGGCAGTCTTCATGTTCGGGCGGTGCGTCCATGACAATGCGCGTCATGCCATCGGCAAAAGTGGCGCGAAAATAACGCCGAAAACTGGCATCGGCGGACGCGGGTGTGAGGGTGAAAGTTTGCTCAGGGAACAGACCTTGTAGCCAAGTAGTAAGTTGTTGTTGACGTTGCATCGTGGCAGGCTCGTAGTTAATGATAAAATCCCCAAATTTTATCATCTAGCAAGGTCTATAAATTGAAATCTCGTCGCAATACTGCGTTGCTCATAAAAAACTACTCCTCACATAGTGGTTCTATGCGTCGTCGCAATTTTTTATTCGCGCCTAGTCTTGCTTAGATATTTCAATTTATAGGATTTTTCTCTGTTTATAAATCCCGCCACCGAATGCGTTTATCCCCCTTATTACTTTCCATCGCGTTGTGTGCCAGCGCATCTGCCTACGCGGTGATACCAGGTACGACCAGCCGCGCCGCGCCGAAAAAAGCCGCCGACCCGCTCGCGCCGACTGAAATCGAAGCCGATAAATTGACAGGGCAAAAAGGCAAGTCGTTGCAGGCGACGGGGAACGCAATTTTGAAACAAGGCGCGCAAACAATACGCGCCGATAGACTGGACTATCAGCAAGATAGTGGCGAGTTGCAAGCGGATGGCGGCGTAGTGGTGGAAGAAGACGGCAATCGCATGACTGGCCCGCGTTTGCAATACAACATGGAAAGTCAAAGCGGCGAGCTCACTCAGCCTGAATTTCATTTCAGCGAAAATAATGCGCGCGGTAGTGCAAAGCAAATGCACATCGTCGATAAGCTGCATTACAACTTAGACGGCGCGAGCTACACCACTTGTCCTGCGGGCAATGATGATTGGCTGTTGCGTATGGGCAATTTGGATTTAGATCGTGTCGAGCAACTCGGCACCGCAACCAATGCTTATGTGCAGTTCAAAGGTGTGCCATTTGTCTATACGCCGTGGATGGACTTCCCGCTCACCGATGCGCGCAAGTCGGGATTTTTATCGCCTGATTTTGGTAGCACGGTGAAGAATGGCGCGGAATTGACGCTGCCCTATTATGTGAATATCGCGCCCAATTACGACGCAACGCTGGCACCGCGCTACATTCAAAAACGTGGTACACAGTTCAATAACGAGTTGCGTTATTTGGGCTCTGGCTATAACGGCGAAATTCATGCGGATACCTTGCAAGGCGACCAAGTGAGCAAAATCAATCGCAGTCGTTTTTCAATTCGACATGCGCAAGCGATTGGTGATGGCTTCAGTGCCAATCTAAATTTGCGCAAGCCAACTTGTTGCAAGACGCTAGTCTGAATTATTTGTCGCCCAATTGGACAGCCGTGGCACGCGCGCAACGCTACCAAACCTTGCAAGATCCGCTCGCGCCGATTGCCGTGCCGTATGCGCGTTTACCGCAAGTCACCGCGACCACACAGCGCAACTGGCATGACATCAATGTCTCGCTCAACAATGAATTTGTCGCGTTCAAACATCCCACTTTGGTCGGCGGCAATCGCATGGTGGTTTATCCGCAAGCGAGCTATCCCTTGGTCAGCGAACCCGCCTTTTATGTCACACCCAAAGTTGGCTTACACAACAGCCAATATGTGCTGAATAGCAATAACACCACCGCCCTGCCGAATGCGACACGCAGCGTGCCGATCATGAGTTTGGATAGCGGTGTGGCGTTTGAGCGCGAGACCAAAGTGCTGGAGGATGACTACATTCAAACCTTAGAGCCGCGCGCGTTTTATGTGTATATCCCGTATCGCAAACAAGATTTATTGCCTAACTTTGATTCGGCACAAGCGGACTTTAATTTCTCGCAAATTTTTACCGAGAACCGTTTTTTTGGGAATGACCGCATCGGCGATGCCAATCAACTCACGCTCGCAACGACCAGCCGCATCATCAATCAAGCCAGCGGCGCGGAACGTCTAAAAGTCACGCTGGCAGAGCGTTTTAGCTTTATTACTCCACAAGTAAATTTACTCACCCCTGCCAATACCAGCACCGCAAAATCTGATGTGTTGATGGCGGTTTCTAGTCAAGCATCGCGGCAATGGCATCTCGATAGCGAGTTTCAATACAACCCGAATCAAGCCAATATCCAACGCTACAACTTAGGTGCGCGTTATCGCCCGGAGCAGGGCAAAACCTTGAATGTAGGCTATCGTTTTTTGCGCAATACCACGCGCATGATTGACGTTTCGACGCAATGGCCGTTGGTGAGCAAATGGTATGCGGTAGGACGGTGGAATTATTCCTATCAAGACTCGCGCTTGTTAGATTCGATTGCGGGGCTTGAGTATAATCAGGACTGCTGGACGCTACGCTTGGTGGCGCAACACTTCACCACCGCTCTGCAACAAACCAATACTGGATTTTTTGTACAACTCGAACTCAACGACTTCTTACAAGTCGGCTCTGACCCGTTAGCGGTGTTGCGCAAAAGCGTGCCTGGCTACAGCAAATTAAATGATCGCAACTCCGCCACTCGTCCTTAACCGAAAGCCTCTATGCGCCTGATTTCTCTTTGTTTGCTTGCCAGTATTTGGCTGACCCCTGTTGCCGCTGCGAGCGATGTCGCGCCAGCGCAAAACGTCGATGCCGTGGTCGCCGTGGTGAATAGCGATGTGATTACGCGCTTGGAGCTGGACGAAAAATTGCGCAGCACGATTAAGCAATTGAAAAAACAAGGTACACCGTTACCCGAAGCGCAAGTGTTAGAAAAACAATTGCTGGAACGCATGATTATCGACTTGCTGCAATTGCAATACGCCAAAGAAACTGGCGTGCGCGTGGACGAAGGGCAGTTGGATTTATCCATCAATCGCATCGTTGAGCAAAATAATTTAGCGGGCGTATCCGAGCTGCGCAGCAAGCTGCAAGCCGACGGCATCGACTACGATAAATTTCGCGACGAGATGCGTAACGAAATGCTTTACACCCGTTTGCGCGAACGCGAAGTGGAAAGCAAATTGATTATTAGTGACAGCGAAGTGGATAACTACTTAGCCAATCAAGCCAAGCAGGGCGGGGCAAAGAGCGAGTTTCATCTGGCGCATATTTTGGTGGTGATACCCGAACAAGCCAGTGCCGAAAAAATTAAAGCCAGTCGCGCGCGCGCTGAATTAGCTTACAAACAATTACAAGGCGGCGCGGATTTTGCCCAAGTCGCAGCGGGTAGCTCGGATGCCAAAGACGCGCTGAAAGGCGGCGATTTAGGCTGGCGCGGCAGCGACCGTTTGCCGCCTAGTTTTGCCGAGGCGTTGCAAAAATTATCAGCAGGACAACACACGCCGATTTTGCAAAGTCCAAATGGTTTTCATATTTTGAAATTGGTCGAGACGCGTTCAGGTAGTACGCCCGTGGTGATTACGCAAACCCACGCGCGCCATATTTTGATTAAAACCAGCCAAATCGTGCCCGAAGCCGAAGCCCGCAAACGCATCATGGAAATCAAGCAACGCATCGCAGCGGGGGCAGATTTTGCCGAACAAGCCAAGAAGTATTCTGAAGATGGCAGTGCACAAGCGGGTGGTGATTTGGATTGGTTATCCCCTGGCCAAACTGTGAGCGAATTTGAAGAAGCGATGAACAAATTAGCCGTGCAAAAAGTCGGTGCGGTACAAACGCAATTCGGTTGGCATTTAATCCAAGTCTTAGAACGACGCGACACCGATGTCAGCGTGCAACAAAAACGCCAACAAGCGCGCATCGCGATTGGTACATTCAAGTCGGATGAACAATATCAAGATTGGCTGCGCCAATTACGCGACCGCGCCTTCGTCGATTACCCGCAATAAATCCATGTCACCGTTAGTCATCACCTGCGGCGAACCCGCTGGCATCGGCCCTGATTTATGCGTGCAACTTGCCGCACAGGGTCATCATTTATTGTGCATTGCCGATAAATTTTTACTGCAACACCGCGCCACGCAATTGGGCTTGGCAGTGGAGATTTGCGAAGTCGCGAATGGCCACACCCCGCGCATTGCAACCCCCCATCCCGTTCTACACGTCATCCACATTCCGCTCGCCGCGCCTGCTGTTGCAGGCGTATTAAACGCCGCCAACAGCGACTACGTTTTAGCCACGTTACGTCGTGCGCTGCAAGGCTGCGTAACGGGTGAATTTTCGGGCATGGTCACCGCGCCGGTGCACAAGGGCATCATCAACGAGGCGGGCATTACCTTCACTGGACACACCGAATTTTTAGCCGAGCAAACCGCCACGCCCTTAGTGGTGATGATGTTGGTCGGTGGCGGAATGCGCGTTGCCTTAGCGACGACGCATTTGCCGTTGCGCGAGGTTGCCGATGCAATTACTGCGCCTTTGTTAGAAAAAGTATTACTGATATTGCAGAGTGATTTGCAGCAACGTTTTGGCATTGCCGCGCCGCGCATTTTGGTGGCGGGACTCAATCCACACGCGGGTGAAGGCGGCTATTTAGGACGAGAAGAAATCGACGTGATGATGCCTGTGCTAGATAAATTGCGCGCCGCTGGCATGAAGGTCAGCCAGCCTTTGCCCGCCGACACGCTGTTTACGCCGCATAAATTGGCGCACTGCGACGCGGTGTTGAGCATGTATCACGACCAAGGATTGCCCGTGTTAAAGCACGCGAGTTTTGGTGCGGGCGTAAACGTCACGTTAGGCTTGCCCATCATCCGCACCTCAGTCGATCACGGCACCGCATTAGATTTGGCCGGAACAGGCAAAGCCGATTGCGGCAGCTTGTTGGAAGCCATCAAAATCGCTACAGAAATGGGAACACATGAGCGCGCATAAAGCTAAAAAAATGTTTAGTTCCAGCATCACACGCTGCGCGTATGAGCTTGCTCTGAAACATTTCAGAAAGGCATGAAAATGAGTCATAAAGCTAAGAAATGTTTTGGCCAAAACTTTTTGGTCGATCAATCCATCATCGCCGACATCGTGGCGTGCATCCGCCCTCAGGCTGCCGACAACATGGTCGAAATCGGGCCTGGTTTAGGCGCGCTGACTCGCCCGCTATTGAAGCAACTCAATCATTTGCATGTGGTGGAAATCGACCGCGACATCATCGCGCGCTTGCACAACGACTACCCGCAAGAGCACGAAAATCCTCGGCTGATTATTCATGCGGGCGACGCGCTGGAGTTTGATTTTTCCACCTTGGATACGCCGCTGCGCATCGTCGGCAATCTGCCCTACAACATTTCCACGCCGCTGTTATTTCACTTCACGCGCTTTAGCGCGCGCATCACCGACATGCACTTTATGTTGCAAAACGAAGTCGTCGAACGCATGGTCGCCGAGCATTCCACGCCCGCTTATGGAAGGCTTTCGGTGATGCTGCAATATCGTTTTTATATGGGAAAGTTGCTCGACGTGCCGCCCGAATCGTTCAAACCTGCGCCTAAAGTCGATTCCGCTATCGTGCGCATGATTCCGCTGCCTAAAGAGCAAATTTTGGTGCGTAACGAAAAATTATTTGCCGCGATTGTCAGCATGGCATTTGGGCAACGGCGTAAAACTTTGCGCAATACTTTGCGCCAAATCTTGCAAGAAGCAGATTTCGCCGCGTTAGAAATTAACCCGCAACTGCGCGCC
This sequence comes from Pseudomonadota bacterium, assembly GCA_046049345.1. GTDB lineage: Bacteria > Pseudomonadota > Gammaproteobacteria > Burkholderiales > Gallionellaceae > Gallionella. The sequence goes on from JBJORQ010000003.1 coordinate 6,601, forward strand.
GAAAATTTGAGTGTCGCCGACTTTATTCGCGTCGCGAATTATTGTGATTTACACGGAAAAACCACTGCAGGAAATCTCTAAAAACTGAAATCTCATCGCAATACGGCTTGGCTGCATTAAGAGACCCGTCAAACCTGTGGGAGCGCGACTTGTCGCCGATATTTATGGGGTAGCAATCGCCCGACTAGTCGGCCTCCTACGAAAGGCTGGCTTTACGCTCCGTCGCACAGAGACTTGCTAATCAAAATTAGCCAACGCCGCTTCAATGCGGCTACATAAGACCTTGAGAATTTTGATGCGGGCGAAATTTTTGTCATTGGCTTCCACGATAGTCCAAGGCGCAATCTCGGTGCTGGTTCTATCCACCATGTCGCAGACTGCCGCTTGATAGTCGTCCCAACGTTCGCGATTGCGCCAATCATCGGCGGTTATTTTGTAGCGTTTGAAACCGATTTTTTCGCGTTCTTGAAAGCGGCGTAATTGCTCATCAGGCGTGACCGTCAGCCAAAATTTAATCACCAGCGCGTGATTGTCGATGAGCTGTTCTTCAAAGTCGTTGATCTCGTTATAAGCGCGCATCCAGTCGGCTTCCGAGCAAAATTTTTCCACACGTTCCACCAACACCCGACCATACCAAGAGCGATCAAAAATCGCGAAGCGTCCCACGCGTGGAACGTGTCGCCAGAACCGCCACAAATAAGGCTGAGCGCGCTCTTCTTCGGTGGGCGCAGCAATCGGCACCGTGCGGTAATGACGTGCATCGAGCGCGCTGGTGATACGGCGAATTGCCCCGCCTTTACCTGCCGCATCCGAGCCTTCAAATACCGCAATCACCGACAGTTTGGCGAAGCGCACATCACGGGTCAGCAGATTTAATTTGCCCTGATATTTTTCTAATTGCGCCGCGAATTTTTTGTCGCTGAGTGCCTGCTTCATATCGAGCTTGTCGAATAAATCCAAGGCGTCAATCGAGACGCTGAGTGGGGCGGCGGCGATGGCGACAGGCTGGGATTTTTTGCTCAAGCGTTTTTGTAACGCCGCCAAAATAATTTGTCCTGCGGTGAGGCTGCGATAGCGCGCATCCTCACCTTCAATCACCTGCCAAGGCGCGTGTTCATTGCTGGTAGCGAGCAGGGTGTGTTCTGAAACCTTGCGGAATTTGTCGTAGCGTTGGTAATTTTTCCAGTCCAGTTTGGTGACGCGCCACTGTGTTTTAGGATTCTTTTCTAGCGATTTTAAGCGTTGCTGTTGCGCGTCTTTGGACAAATGAAACCATAGCTTGATGATGAGTGCGCCCTCGTTGCTTAACATGGTTTCAAAATGATTGATGGCGTGGATGCTTTGATTTAATTGGCTGTTGCGGGTGTTGCCTAAGCTACGCTCAACAATCGGCGCGGTGTACCACGAGCCAAAAAATACGCCGATTTTTCCTTTCGGCGGCAGCGCGCGCCAGTACCGCCACATGGGCGGATGCTGGCGTTCTTCGTCGCTGTGTTCAGCCATCGCGTGCACTTGAATATGACGCGGATCCATCCACTCATTGAGCAGATTCACCGTCTCGCCTTTGCCAGCGCCATCCACGCCGCTGACCAAAATAATCACCGGAAATTTAGCTTGTTGCGCCAATTCAAATTGCGCGTTGAGCAAGCCTTCGCGCAAGGCAGGCAAGGCTTTTTCATAAGCCGCTTTAGTGATGCGGTGACCTAATTCAGCGGATTCAAACATGAGGCTCTCCTAGTGTGAGCTACAACATTTCGGGGGTAATCACTAAGCGCAACGTGGTCTGCGCCGTGTCATCGCGTTCGCGGCGACTGAACCACCAGAGCGCGCCTTTTTTAATGCTCAAGGACGACTCCGCGCTGCCTAGCAACAAGGCGGCGACTGCGCCTAGCGTGGGTTGGTGACCGACAATCAGCACCGGCTCTGAATTTTGCGGCCAACGTGCGGCTTGCAAGATCGCGTGGGCGGACGCGTTCGGTGCAAGGCTGTTGACGATAGTGAATTTATCCGTGAGCGCGCTGACTGTTTGTCGGGTGCGCGTGGCGGGACTGACCAAAATACGCGTCTCCGTGGGTAAATGTTGCTGCAAAAACGCCGCCATCTTTTTGGCTTGCAACTGACCTTTAGCTGTCAATACCCTAGCAATATCAGGGGAGCTGTCTTCAGCCTCCGCATGTCGCCATAAAATCAGTTCCATCATGCCTCCCAATTATTACAATTCACAAACATAAATATACTATATACACTGTTTACTCTACAGCACACAAAAGGAAAATAAAATGAGCACAGAAAAATCTAAAGCGAACGCGCCCCTTGTTGAAAAAGGCAAAGTGGTTGCCGCGCCCGCTGCAAAAAAAACCAGCCCTAAAAAAGTCGCTGTGAGCAAATCCAGCACTAAGGTGAGTCCTAAAAATGCGGATGAAAAAGTCGCTGCGGTAAAGAAAGTTAAGAAAGCACCCAAACCAAAAGTGACGCGTGATAGTTTCACCATGCCAGAAGCTGAGTATCAAAAAATCGCTGACATTAAAGCGATTTGTCTGACCGCTAAGATGCCTGTGAAAAAAAGTGAAGTGTTGCGCGCAGGTTTGTTGATGTTGTCTTTGTTAGATGCTGCGGAAATGAAAACCGTGTTTGGCAAGTTGGAAAAAATTGCCACGGGTCGCCCTAAAAAAGGCTAACGCTATCCGCTTAATTAGGATTAAAAAAGCCAGTCATTCTTAACGAATGACTGGCTTTTTTATTGGGCACTGACGTTGCGGCTGAGGTGTTTTAACAGTTCGTTTTGCGCATTGAGCGGCTTGCTGCGCGGGGCGTGTTTAAGCTTGTAATCTCCCTCGCCATTCATTTCCCAAGCGGCGACGTTGTCGCGCAAATAAATTTTCAGCCCTTCATCCAGCACGCGTTTTTTAAGCTTTTTGTCCAGCACAGGGAAAGCGACTTCGATGCGGCGGAAAAAGTTTCTATCCATCCAATCGGCACTCGCCAAATACACGTCGTGCGCCAAATCGTTGCGGAAATAATAGATGCGCGAGTGTTCCAAGAAGCGACCGATGATAGAGCGCACGCGGATGTTTTCCGATAAGCCTTTTACACCCGGACGCAGCGCGCATACGCCGCGTATCAGCAGCTCAACTTTCACCCCCGCTTGCGAGGCGGCATACAACGCCTCTATGGTTTCCGCTTCGAGCAGCGAGTTCATCTTGGCAATGATGTGGGCGGGCTTGCCTGCGCGGGCGTGTGCGGTTTCGCGTTGTATCGCGGCGATGACTTGGCTGTGCAAGCTAAACGGCGATTGCCATAAGTGATGCAAGGTGCGCGCTTTGCCTAAGCTAGTGAGTTGCGCAAACACTTCGTTCACGTCGGCGCAGATTTGTTCGTGGCAAGTAAACAAGCCGAAATCGGTGTACAGCGTGGCGGTGCGCGGGTGATAGTTGCCCGTGCCCAAATGCGCGTAGCGACGCAGTTTGCCGTCTTCGCGGCGCACCACCATCAGCATCTTGGCGTGGGTTTTATGACCGACCACGCCATACACCACATGCGCGCCGACCTCTTCCAGTTTGTTCGCCCAATTAATGTTGGCTTCTTCATCAAAACGTGCCAGCAACTCCACCACCACGGTGACTTCTTTACCGCGTTTGGCGGCGGCAATGAGGGCTTCCATTAACGCCGAATCAGCACCCGTGCGATACACGGTTTGCTTAATCGCCACCACTTGCGGATCGCTTGCGGCTTGCTGAATAAAATCAATCACAGGCTTAAACGATTGATAGGGATGATGCAGTAGCACGTCGCCTTTGCGGATCACCTTGAACATGTCCGAGCCCTTCTTTTGCAAGGTCGGCTGCACGCTCGGCGTAAACGCGGAAAACTTCAAATCGGCGCGATCGACCAAGCCTTGAATGTCCATTAAGCGCACTAAATTCACCGGGCCATGCACGCGGAATTCATCCGCGCCCGACAAGCCTAATTCTTTGAGCAACATGGTGGCGATGTGCGGCGAACAGTTGTCGGCAATCTCCAAGCGCACCGCGTCACCAAAGTGCCGCTGCGGCAATTCGCCTTGCAAACTCAAACGCAGATTTTTAACTTCTTCGTCATCGACAAACAAATCGCTGTTACGCGTGACACGAAATTGGAAGCAGCCCAACACTTCCATGCCGCCGAATAATTCATCCACATGCGCATGAATAATCGACGATAAAAACACAAAACCGTGTTCGCAACCGCTGACTTCTGGCGGCATCGGAATCACCCGTGCCAACACGCGGGGAGCTTGCACAATGGCGCGCGCCGAGTTGCGCCCAAACGCATCTTTGCCTTGCAGCTCCACGGCAAAATTCAAACTTTTATTCAGTACGCGCGGAAATGGATGCGCTGGATCGAGACCGATAGGGGTCAACACCGGCATCACTTCGCGGAAAAAATAATCGCGCACCCAAGCGCGTTGTGCCTCGTTCCAATGCGTGCGGCGCAAAAACTTAATGCCCGCCTCGGCAAGAGCGGGGGTGAGTTCGCTATTAAATAATTCGTATTGGCGCGTGATGAGCTGATGCGCTTGCTCACGCACCACCCCCAAAGTTTGTTGCGCGCTCATACCGTCCGCACTCAAGGTCGTCACACCCAGCTTCACTTGCTCTTTCAAACCCGCCACGCGTATCTCAAAAAATTCATCGAGGTTGCTACTGACGATGCACAAATACTTAAAGCGTTCGAGCAAGGGCAGCCCAGCGTTTTCGGCGAGCGCAAGCACGCGCCGATTGAATGCCAACAAACCAAGTTCGCGATTAAGGAAAAGTTGTGGGGCGGGCTTTTTATTCAAGAAAAACTTTCGATGATTAGGATGCTAGTAGCGGGTAGTCGTTAGCGGGTAGCCACAGCAAACCCGTTTCATCCGCCCAGTTTTAAGGGAACACTAAACTTGTAGGAGCCACCAGCTACGCGCTACCCGCCCTATTTCGCTGGTGCTACATAGCCTTGAATCGCATCGGTCGTACCGCCGAAAAAGTAGCTTTCCATTTGTGCGGCGAGATATTTGCGGGCGGCCAAATCAGCCAAGTTCAAACGGTTTTCATTGACCAACATGGTTTGATGTTTGATCCAACCTTGCCAAGCTTCTTTAGAGACATTCTCAAAAATGCGCTGACCTAACGGGCCTGGATAAGGCAGGCGATCCAGACCTTCTGCTTCGCGACCCAACTTCACACACTGTACGTTTCTTGCCATGTTGCTTACTCCTCTAACGATTAAAAATTATAGCCAGCGATTATGACATTGCGATGACGGTTTTGTGTCGTCATGCAAATTTTTTAGCGCGCCGCTGCCCTGTAGCTCAATGAAATCAAAGGTGCGACAAAATGCCGCAGGGCTACATTAAAAAACACTCATACAATTATTTTTTAACGAGGAGATGAGTATGAAATTAAAACGTATCACGGTCTGTTTAGCGTTGGTCTTTGCGCCATGCGTGGTTGCGGAAGAAATAACTTTGCCTGAAGTCACGGTGCGTGCAGATAAGCTAGAAAGCTTGCCCGCCAATACCAGCATAGATTTGCGCACTTTAACGCGCGCGCGTAGCCGCACCAATGACACCGCGAAATTGTTGGATGGGCAAGCAGGGGTTAGCTTGATGAGCGCCGGCGGGGTATCGAGTTTGCCTGTCATTCATGGTATGGCGGATGACCGTGTACGCGTCAAAGTGGATGGTATGGATTTGATTTCGGCGTGTGCCAATCATATGAATTCGCCACTGTCGTATATTGACCCCGCAAATGTCGCGAACGTGAAAGTATTCGCGGGCATTACACCTGTGAGCGTGGGCGGTGACAGCACCGCGGGCACGATACAAGTCGATTCTGCCGCGCCAGAATTTGCCCTTGTAGGGCAAGGTACTTTAGCGAAGGGACAAGCTGGCGTGTTTTATCGCAGCAACAATCAAGCGCAAGGTGCGAATGCATCCGCCACCATTGCCAATGAATCTTTGTCGCTGCGTTACACCGGTTCAACCGTCAAAGCGAGAAATTACACAGCAGGGGGCAATTTTAAAGCGGCGGGAGCCTCAGGCGTGCCCGGGGTGTATTTGGCAGGTAACGAAGTCGGTTCATCGCAATATCAAGCTAACAACAACGCGCTCGCCTTGGCTTTGAAGCACGACAACCATTTATTTGAAGCCAAGTTCGGTCTGCAACATATTCCCTATCAGGGCTATCCGAATGTGCGCATGGATATGCTCAAAAACGACAGCCAACAAATCAATCTAAGCTATGCGGGACAATATGATTGGGGCGGCTTACAAGTGCGTGCCTATCAGGAACACACCCAGCATGAAATGAACTTTCTAGCGGCAAAAAAGCAAACGCCGTTAGGAATGCCGATGAGCACCGATGGCAAAAATACGGGCATGGTGATTAAAGGCGAGTTCATCGTTTCCGAACGCGACCTGCTGCGCACAGGCGTGGAATATCAACGCTATCGCATGAATGATTATTGGAATCCTGTGTCAACTGTGCCAGGCATGATGTCGCCCAATGTATTTTGGAATATCAACAATGGTCAACGCGACCGCATCGACGTTTTTGCCGAAGTGGAATCGCGTTGGAATGCGCAATGGTTGTCACAATTAGGCTTGCGCAGCAGCACGCTGAAAATGGATGCGGGCAAGGTGCAAGGCTATAACACCATGGTAGGCATGATGGGCTACGGCAATCCAACTGTTGCAACCACCGTGCCAGGTGCATTCAATGCCGCCAACCGCGCGCAGACCGATAACAATCTCGACGCAACCGCGTTGGCGCGTTACACGCCTGATGAACAAAAATCGTTTGAGCTAGGTTTAGCACAAAAAACGCGCTCGCCTAATTTGTACGAACGCTACGCGTGGTCAACGAACAACTTCATGGTGATGAGCATGAATTCCTTCGCGGGAGATGGTAATGGCTACGTCGGTAATCTCGCCCTCAAACCTGAAGTCGCACGCACCTTAAGTGGCTCGGCAAGTTGGCATGAAAACAGCGACTATGAAATCAAAGTGTCGCCGTTTTACACGCATATTCAAGACTACATAGGCGTGCAATTGTGCGGTGCAATGTGCGGTCAACCCACTGCCCCTGGCGTGCCATTCTTTACCTCGTTGCGTTTTGTTAATCAGTCGGCACGCTTAGTCGGTACAGATATTTCCGCGCATGTTGCGATGGCCAATAATCTGAGCGCGGCGGCGGTAGTGAGTTATGTGCGCGGCAAAAACCTGAGCACGGGCGACAACCTTTACGAAGTCATGCCGCTCAATACCAAATTGAGCATTGAACACAGTTTGGCGGGCTGGAATAACGGCGTGCAACTGGTGTTGGTCAGCGCAAAAAATAGTATCGAAAGTGTGCGTAAAGAACCCAAAACAGCGGGCTATGGACTGCTGAATTTGCATAGCAGTTATGAGTGGCAACAACTGCGTTTTGATTTAGGCGTGGATAACCTACTGAACAAGTTTTACAACGACCCACTGGGCGGCAAATACATCGCTCAACAACCGATGCACCTCTCGGCTGGCATGAGCGTGCCAGGCATGGGGCGTTCAATCAATGCGGGGCTGACAATGAAGTTCTAATCCTGTCGCAATCACGACTTAAAAAACCGCTGCTCAGTCAGCGGTTTTTTTACGCATTCAACAATGCTCAGCGCGCACGAACGGGCTTTATTACAAAGGCGGTTTATGAGTAGGGTCGTTATACTGCTAACTTTTATTGACTGGGACATCTGCCATGTTAAAAGCCTTGCTGCTACTGCTATTGCTCGTGAATACGGCACAGGCTGGAAGCGTGCCGAGCGCAAAAATACCGCCGCTGCATCTGGCTTTATCGACGGTGATGCTAGGTGAACAGCAAGAAATGTTAATGCGCTGGCAGCACTATTTAGAAACGCATTTACAACGCCCCGTGGTGTTTGTGCAACGCCGCACTTATCGCGAAATGATTGATGGGTTGGCCAGCGGGGCGTTGGATGCGGGCTGGATTTGTTCCGTCCCCCATCTGCGTTACCCCAACGCGCAACGCTTGTTGGCAGTGGGCGTGTGGCAAGGTCAGCCTTTGTATCAGTCTTATTTAATCGTACCCAATAGCGACACAACGACACATTCTTTAGCGGATTTGCACGGCAAAAGTTTTGCTTATTCCGACCCTGAATCCAATTCGGGGCATTTGATTCCCGATACTGACGTGCTGCATTTGGGCGGCGACCCTAAGACTTTTTTCAGCAAAACACTGTTCACCTATTCGCATCGTAAAAGTGTCATGGCGGTGGCGGATGGATTGGTACAAGGCGCGAATGTGGACAGCTATATCTACAGGCAATTGGCGCGTTTTCAGCCCGATTTAATTGCGCGCACGCGGCTGGTCAGTCAGTCTGCACCATTTGGTTTTCCGCCTTTTGTCGCGAGTATCAAATTGCCCGACGCACAGCTACGTCAATTGCGCGCTGTGTTACTCGGCATGAATGGCGATGAAGAAGGTCGCGCGCTGTTGGGCTATATGGGTTTAGATCAGTTTATCGCGGGCGACGAACAATTATTTGATGGCGTGGCTGCCTTGATGAAAGAGGTAGAACAACATGAGAAAAATACTCGATAAATTAAGCATACGCAGCAAGCTTTTGCTGCTCTCCGCCGCGTTAATCGGCTCGGTAGGATTTGCCACGGCGAGCTATGTCATCAATTTAGCCTATCAAACGGCTAATCGTGATTTGCGCCACGAAGCGCTTGCGCTGACCCAGCTCTATCAGGGCGTTTTGCTCGATCCCTTGCGCTTGGAAGATGAGTTTCATGTCTATGAACTCATCGCCGCGCCCTTCCAAAACAACGGGCTCGCAGGCAACGCGACCGAACATGATTTAAGCAGCATCGTGTTGTTGGATGACACTGGTCGTGTATTAGCGACCTCGCACCCGCTGCGCTATCCCTTAAATACGCACTATCCAACCGCCGACCCTGCCCAGTTAAAAGCCTTAGCGTTTAACGCGGTACAACAAATACAACAAGACGAGCAAAGCCTCGTGGTAATTCAGCCCGTGGGCGAGGGCGGTGTGAAATATGCCAACTTAATGCTGAGCTATTCTTTGGACGGGCTACACGCTGAAATGGCGAGCCAAATGCGTAAGGCAGGGCTGATGATCCTCGCCATCATGTTGTTGCTGATGCTATTCAAATGGTGGTTAGTCGATTGGATGACCGCTTCGCTGCTGGCGTTAAATCAACAGATGCACCAACTGGCGGTGCGCTATGGACTGAATATGACCAGTAGCACACGGGCGGGACGGGATGAAGTGGCACAACTACGCGTGATTTTTACTCAGCTCACCGCACGGCTAGGTGACTACATCGGCGAACTGGGCAAGCGCGATGAAGAGCAGCAAGTGTATGTACAGACCTTGAGCCTGCTGCAAGATGCAGTGATTGAATGCAGCCCTGAAGGCGTGCTGTTACGCGCCTCAGATGCTTGGCAAATGCTCACAGGGAATGCCGAACTGGCGGACTACCCCATCGCCAAATGTGTCCATCCAGAAGACTACATGTTGGTCTTAGAACAATTTAGTGCTTTGAAGCACGGTGAGAAACAACAAATCAACATACGCTTTCGCTTGAGTAGCAATGTCAGCGGCAATAGCTACATTTGGGTGGAAGGTCGTTTCGCGCCCGTCAGTAAAAATGCCAGCGTCGTCGCCATACGCGGCGTGGTACGCGACATCTCCAGCACCTATTTGAAAGAGCGACAAATCAGCCACATGGCGTTGCACGACGCGCTCACCGACCTGCCTAATCGGGTGCTGCTCGAAGACCGCATTGCCATGGCAATTCCGCGTGCCGAACGCAGCGGTATGCACGTTGCCTTGGGCTTTATCGACCTCGATCACTTCAAACAAGTGAATGATAATTTTGGTCACAAAGTCGGCGATCGTTTGCTCAAGGAAGTGACGCAGCGGCTGCAAAGCGTTTTGCGTAATTCCGACACGCTGTGTCGCTGGGGCGGTGATGAGTTTGTGGTGCTGTGTCCCGACTTAAAGTCTTTGGAGGATGCGCGTGAAGTCAGCCAAAAACTGGCGCGACTCACCCACGAAAATATCGACATTGACGGCATCAATTTCCCGTTTACCTTCAGTGGTGGATTCGCGGTATATCCCGACGATGCCAGCACCAGCGAAATGCTGTTATCGCAAGCCGATCGCGCCATGTTTTACGCCAAGGCGCAAGGGCGCAACAACATTCAGTTCTTTAATTCAATCGCCCGAAAAGAGCCGGGACGACAATCGTTTTATATCCAAAGTTGTCTGGCGGCGGCGATTAAACGTAAAGAAATTAAGGCCTGGTTACAGCCATTAATTTCGGCGCAAACGGGCGAGGTCATTGGCGCGGAAGTGTTGGCGCGCTGGCATGAATCCGAACAAGGCTGGATCCCACCTTCGGTATTTATTCCGATGGCGGAAAGCATGGGGCTGATCGACCAATTAGGGCAGTCGGTGTGGCAAGACTCGCTGAAGGCTTTTCCGCTGTTGCCCGCCAATCACAGGCTGTCGATTAACCTATCCAAGCGGCAATTATTTTCTAGCAACATCGTGCAACAGTTCTGCGACGACCTAGCGCGTGCGCACATTAAGCCTAGCCAAATCATGTTGGAAATTACCGAAAGTGTGGCGTTGTCGGATGTTGATTTCGCGCGTGAACGCATTGCCGAATTGGACGCGTTAGGCTTTGGCATCGCGGTGGATGATTTTGGTGTGGGCTATTCTTCGCTGGCACAACTGCACGAAATTCCTGCCAATGAAATCAAGCTGGACATTGTCTTTGTGCAGCGCATTCATCTGAAAAATGGTCGTGCCATTGCCGATGCGATTATCTCCATCGCCAAATCGCTAGAAATGGAGTGCGTGGCAGAAGGCGTGGAAGATGCCGCAACCGCGCAATTGCTGACTGAAATGGGCGTAGACATTCTGCAAGGCTATTATTTCGCCGATGCCATGCCGATTGATGAGTATTTAATTTGGCTGGCGCAACGCTGAGTTAACGCCCTTTCAAGCGCGCTTTGTTGCCGCTGTCTAAGAGTTGATAAAACGGCGTGGCAGGCAACTGTTCGTCACGCATCTCTGGCGCAATACGCCGCAAAATATCGTCATACATCCGAATGTTCTCCACCAAAATCACCGCTTCTCCGCCGCGTGCATAGCCATGTTTAAGCTGCTGGTGATGTACGCTTTGGGTGAGTTTGGGCATCCATCGTTTTACATCCGCCCAACGATTTTCGTTCATGCCCATACGTTGAGTCAGCACCCGCGCATCCTCTAAGTGACCAAAGCCTTGGTTATAAGCCGCTAGTGCCATCCAAGTACGATCGGGTTCAGCCACGCGCGCGGGTAAACGATCACGCAACCCCGCCAAATAACGCGCCCCCGCCAAAATACTGTCACGCGCATCCAAACGGTTCGCGACCTTGAGTTGATCGGCGGTCTCTTCCGTCAACATCATCATGCCGCGCACATTGGTGTAAGAGGTGGCGAGCGGATTCCAGTGCGACTCTTGATAGGCCAGCGCGGCAATAAGCTGCCAATCTAGCCCCGTGCTATGCGCCGCTTCTGCAAAAAGCTTTTGATACAGCGGCAACTGGGTATCGATTTGTGCGATGAACGTCGCGGCATCAACAGGTGACAGGCGATCATTAAAACCGTAGTAGCGATCGAGCAAATTATTCAGCCTGCCATCCGCTTTAATCGCGGCAAAAAATTGCTCGGCTAAGCGGCGTAATTGCGCATCGCTATCGCTGGCAAAGCCCCAGGCTAATTGACTGGGGGCGATCAGCGCAAAATCGCTGGCGATGAGATTGTCGTCATAGTTTTTGGCTAAAGCGAACTGCTCTTGATTCGCCAGCGTCGCACTTAGACCATGGTTGGCAAGCGCATCTAATAAATCCTCCACACTGCCCGATCGTCGCGTTTGCCAGGTTAAATTAGGCTCACGCAGCTTGAGCTGCTGCAAAATTTTATGCTGCGCCGAACCCTCAATCACCACGATGGGCAGTGCCTTCAAATCGGCTAAAGCGTGAGGAACGACAGCCTCATTGCTCACCAACACATGCTCTTGCACCATCATAAAACTCGGCGCAAAAATCAACCCTAGTGTGGCTTCATTACTGCGCAAACTGAATGCCGCCAAATGCGCGCGATGTTCGGTCAGCGCGCTCATCACATCGGCGGGGTCAACTTCAATCACCTTCAGTTTGAGATGTAAATACTGCGCAAACCACACGGCTAATTGATGGTTGAACTGGCTATCGCTATCTTGCTGCTGCGCCGCTTCTAACACGACTAATTCGCCGTGCCGCCAATCCGCCAAGGTGCTGGGCGCAGAGCCGTGACACGCGCAGAGCACTAGGGCGAAAACGCAAGCGACCATGCGCTTCAAGCGTGATTTTAAGTTTGGCAGAGCAAGTTTACGCACGAGTCTCATCCTTGCTGGTAGAATGCGCGCCGCTAATGATTTAGCGATCGGAGAGGTGGCAGAGTGGTCGAATGTACTTGACTCGAAATCAAGCATACCGAAAGGTATCGAGGGTTCGAATCCCTCCCTCTCCACCAATATAAGTTTCATCTTCACACCCGCATACTGCAAAGTTTGCGGGTTTTTTTATGAGGCAATCGCAAGGCTGTCTGGCTGAAACAGTTGTACGTTATTACGACCATTTTGTTTCGCACGATACATAGCAAAGTCAGCGTTTTTGACCAGTGTCGCTTCATCTTCACCATGTTCTGGGTAGATCGCAATGCCTAGGCTAGAGCCAATTTGCAAGCTATGTGTGCCAATCACAAAGGGCTGCGCGAGCGCCAGTAAAATTTTATCCGCCACGGTACATGCATCCGCCACGCTGTCGATTGCCGACAAAATCACCACAAACTCGTCGCCGCCCACCCGTGCCACCGTGTCAGATTCGCGAACGATGTCGAGCAAACGTTGCGCCACAGCTTGCAGCAACAAGTCCCCCATGTCGTGACCGAGCGTGTCGTTAATCGGCTTGAACTGATCTAAGTCGAGATAAATCAACGCGCCTTGCTGAGCATGACGTTTAGCCTGTGACAACATGTGCGTGAGGCGATCGTTAAACATGGCGCGATTGTGCAAGCCGGTCAGAGTGTCGTGATGCGCCAAGTGTTTATATTGTTCTTCGAGGGCTTGAATCAAAACGCGTTGTTCGCGCTCTTCCAGCAAAATCGCGGCGATGCCGTCGAGCAACTGATTGCTATCGTTAATCAGTTGCTTAATCTCAACAGGGGTATGTGCGGGGGCGACGAGACGGGTGCTTGAACCAGGAATAATGGCGTGCAGTTGCGCTGAGAATTTTTCCATTGGACGGGTGATATAACGCGAGATAGCCAACCAAATCACCAAGCTCGGCAATAGCAACAATGCCACCAAACCCACCGCCAACTCACCGGCATAACGATACGCGCGCGCTTTAATGATAGAGCTGTCCACACGCGTTTCTAAATAACCAATAATTTCCTTGTCATCAAATGGCGAGTGCAACACATGGGTAATTTTTTCAGGGCAGTTTTGTGTATTGGTATATTTGCTATTGCTAAACGACATGCCATCGTTGTTGTAGAGACTCGCTTGGCACACCGCCGTTTCACGCATCAAACCTTTGATCACATCCTGAGCCACTTCACCACTGCTGCTGTAGGCAGCGATGGCAGCCGAGTATTCCACCGTGTCCATCAGTTGGTTGATTTGCTGCTCGCTCTCGTGCAACTTATTTTGATACGTCACCAAAAACATACTGAGCATGGTCACGCCACCGATTACCAGCGAACTCATCAGTACGATGAACAGCAGACGTGCGGGCAAAGTCTTAACGACTGTTCTCATTCGACAATCATGATGGTTTTTACACTCGCGCCCGCCTCGTTTTGATTGACATAACCGAGCGCGTCTTGGTTCTTACCGATGGCACGCACCATGGCTTTTTGATCGGACAATAAGCGGCAGCGATTGGCTTGTCCGGTGAACGACATACGCGCCCAATACGCATTGATTTGCGCCAGACTTTTGCCCGTCATCAAACGATAAAAGCGATCACGAATTTCTGGGTCGCCTTGGTAGTCAACCGGCTGCGGGAAGGTACCGCTGGCTAACACCGTCAACTTACCCATATAAATATCGACGATTTGCTTACGCGTCAGCTTGCCTAAGTCGCCCTCTAGGTTGGCAATCACTGCGATGCCTGACTCCGCATGGCTAGGCAAAGTGAACAGGCTCAACAAACAAAAAATAAGAATGCGCATAATTAAAATATCCTGTCGTAAGCCAGCGTTAACAAGGTCGCGCTGCCATATTTAGGCTGCCAGTTGATGCCGCCGCGATCACGTTGCCGATCGAGCTGAGCTTTCACGTCGCTTTGTGGTGATAAAAAATAGCGCGCCGTCAGGCTATGGTTGATATGGCTTTCCTGCCCCTGCGGATCACCTCCCACAGCGGTCACTGCTTGGCCGTGATACTCCGCAATGTTGCCGCTCAACTCCCAATCATTAAAACGGCGCGTTACGCCCAAACGGTTGGCATGATCTTTGAAATTAGCCCCCGGTCTATCAATGAAGAGCAACTCGCTGCGCAGTAACCAATCGGTGAACTCGCCACTAAACGAGGCGGTATAAATTCTTTGTTGACTCACCGTGTTATGTAAAAACGGATCGGTACTCGGCTGCAAGGTTTGCGTCGCGGCATTCCAAACCCCATTCACATTAGTGCGTTGCGTGTCAGATTGAATATAGGCCCAGCGCGTTTCAAACCAATCGCGATTCAAGGTGAGATTGCCGCCCACGATATGGCTCCATTGCACATTGGTCTGTGACGCTTGACCGTTGTAAACCTGCCAATAGCCGCTGTCCTTAACTTGTTCACTGCCTGCCAGTGCCTGCGCGGTGACATCCCAATCCCCCGCCTGCATACGGTGTTGCACGCTCACACCGTTGTAGTTGACCACTTCCCAGCCATACATTTGCGGCGGTAAATGTGTCCACGGCAAAGCAAAACCGATGTCCTGACTATCCGAGTAATAAAACATCGGCAAGCGTTTACGACCGACTTGCACGGTGGTCGCATCATTGAGTTGATAGCTGCCGTACAGCCATTCCAAATTGATATTACCGTTATGACTGCCTCGTGCGACGGCTTGAGCCGTCAGTGAAAAACGCGCATCAGGCAACGTGACCGAACCTTGTAAACCAAGCTTGGAATCAGGCGCAAATTGCACCCCGCCAGAGCCATCATAAATCGCATTTTGCGCAAAATCGGCAACAAAACACGGGCAGTTCTTATCCAAGACCGGCCCGCGCGTACCGCTCAACATCTGCCCCGCACTCACGGTTAAAAAACCTGAACCAGCAAAGCGAAAGTCGCCTAACTGTTCCTCTGCCAAGGCGGGGCTAGATAAGGCGACTAAAGTGTATAAAAAAAGCGGGCTGCGAAGCTTGAGCATGGACTCACCTAATGATTTTGATTTCAGCAAAGCGCGGCATTATACGGCACAGCCGCCTCACGTCCTTCATGGCAAAATTTACCGAGCCGCACACACCGCCTTGTTCAAATACAGCACGCAAAAAAGGGAAGCCCTAGCTTCCCTTTTTCAAACTAACCCACCCGCTTAGTTATAGTCGGGAAAGTTAGGAATGTTGACTGTGTCCGAATCAAACACGCCTTTAGCGGCTTGCGTATGGCAAGCATTACACATGCTTAACGACTTCACATCTTTGTTGTCTTTAATCATCTTGGCAGGAATCTCTTCATGCACACGCTTGATGTAACGCAGCTCGGTAATACGCAATGGAGCTTGACCGCTGTTAGCGATTTTGCGCGCACGTTTGTACCAAGATTTTTCGGCGGCATTGTTAGTCGCGTAGTCGAGTACGCGCTCTAAAGTTGCCGCATCCATTTCAGCGTTATCGCCGAAGTGATTTTTCAGAGCCGTAGCGTTCAACAATTTTTCCCATGACGCGCTCGGCAACAAACCGGATTGATAAGCAAAGTGGCATTCGCCACATTCTTTCGCATAGGTTTTGTCGCTGACAGGTTTCACGCCCTTCATACGTTCAAAACTTAACAACCATTCGGAAGTGGTTTCGCCTGCAAACGCTGTGTTAGCAAGGAATAATGCACTGCTCAACAGCGCGATGATTTTGAATTTTTTCAACATGTTTATGCTCCTTACCAAGTCAATTTAACGGCAACGGCCATTGCCACGCCGCCCAGTTCAGCAATGCCGCCATGACTAACAGGCACGGTGGAATTGGCTGATTTATTCACCGCGTACATCATCATCAATGCGCCTGCGGTACCCAGCATGGCGTGCAAATTGTCAGGGTCAGTGAAGCCGTCTTCCATGTGGAAATCATCCCAATGGTCAATCAAACCTGAGGTCACGGTTGCGGCAGCCATAAACGCTGCTGCTTTAGCAATTTTGGCATGTGCACCGTTGGTTTGACGCGCTTGCTGCGGCGCAGTGGCGCAAGCAGCCCCTTCACAGCCTTCGGGTGCGGTAAATGCCGCGCCTGCCACCAAAGCCAAGGTCGTCCAACCCATGTATTGATGCAACTTATCGCCTGACAGCCATGGCTCATCAAACGCTGCCGCAGGTGCGGGCGCGATCACGTTTGCAGCGGCAACGTCGGCTGTGTCATTCGACGCGAGCATGAACGATTTAGGCTGCGCAGTGGCAGCGGGCAAACTCAAATCGAGTGCGCGGTCCGCTGCGAAGGTGGTGTTGCAAGCCAATGCGAAGCAAAGGCTCACTACAACTTTCTTGTAGGGGTGATTGCGTTTCATAGGAACTCCTTAAGTTAAAAAATAAAAATTATGAGGATTAGCGGTTGTAAAGATAGGCGAAGACCGCAGCGGCGACGACTAATGCCGCGCCTAACCATGCGTAACCATGCGTGATGCCGTGTTGCTCAGGGGCTTTTTTGTAACCCGTAATCATGGCGCGCACCAGATTCTCTTTGTGTAGAAAGCTGCTCATTGCCACGCCGATTAAATGCCCCGCAATCACCACCAACATGCCGTTGGTGAGATAGGCGTGAATATCAACCACGCTATCGGCAACATCATCTTGCAACAACAAAACGCCCGTCACGCCTAAGCCGATGCCCATGCCGAGCAACAACCAAATCGCAATGCTGCCGATGGGGTTGTGACCGACAAAATGTTGCGCATCATTTTTGAACAGCGAGCGCACATAAGTGATCACCGCCTCAGGACGAAAAATGAATGAACTAAAGCGCGCGTGCTTAGTGCCGACAAAACCCCACACCAAACGAAACGCAATCAGACCGAATAAAATGAAACCCAGCGTGATGTGTATCTCGCGGGTTTTTTCGGAATCTGACGTGAGATACGCGCCCAAAAACGACACCGCTTGCAGCCAATGAAACACACGCGTGGGCACGTCCCACACTAGAACTTTTTTAGTCATGGCGGCTTAGTGAGCGGGATGTTTATGGCTGCTATGAGCGGGTGCTGCAACAGGCGCGGCTTCAACAGGCTTAGCGACGGGTGCTGGTGCGGCAGCGGCAGGCAGACCGACTGCCAACAAATACGTCATCACGTCGCCTTGTTCTTGCGCAGTACATTCGCGATCCAACACGTCGTTGCAATTACGCTTAAACCATTTCGCGACTTTTTTCGGCTCAGTAAAACGTTCTTCGTTTGCCTTAGGAGCCATTGGTTTGATGACTTTTTCCGTCTTGGCATGTTTACCAGAATTCATCGGGTTATCGGTATGACAAGACGAGCAGCTCCATTCGCCGCCATGTTTAGCCTTAAAAAACGTTTCGCCGCGCGCGGCAGAAAAACCTTGAAAGCCAGCGGTATTCGCGGCTTCGGCTTTAATGCTGGCGAGAATTTCAACTGGGGTTTCAGCGTGTGCGCTGCTAACTAAAGAGGCAAAACAAAATAAAGCGATGAGGGTGCGTGACATGAATGAATTCCTAAAATAAAAAAAGCCGCGCATTTTACGGGAGAAATATTTTTTTGCAGCCAAAAATATGACCATTTATCGGCTGATAAACGGTCAAAAAATTCCGTAAAACACGCTACTGAGCTAGACCCTTATTGCGCTGACCAGTTCACTGCGCCAGTAAAATAAGTTGCCAGCACAATCAAACCGAAAGCAATGCGATACCACGCAAAGGCAGTGAAATCGTGGCGGCTGATGTAACGCAGCAAAGCGCGCACGGCAAAAAATGCGCTGATAAACGAGGCGATTGAGCCTACCAAAAAGATGCCCATATCCTCGCTATGAAAATCGTGGCGGTATTTCACCACTTCATACAGCGTCGCCATGGTGATGGTCGGAATTGCCAAGAAAAATGAAAACTCAGTGGCTGCTTTGCGTGACAAGCCAAAAAACAAGCCGCCGATAATAGTCGAGCCCGAACGTGATGTGCCAGGTATCAACGCCAAGGCTTGCGCCAAGCCCATTTTCAACGCATCACGCCAGTGCATATCTTCAACGCTTTCTATCGTCACTACATGCTGGCGTTTTTCTGCCCACAAGATAATCAAGCCGCCGATGATGAATGCCATTGCGACAGGAACGGGCGCAAATAAATGCGCTTTGATGGCTTTGCCGAACAGCAAGCCGAGTATCGCCAATGGCAAAAATGCGATGAACAAATTCAGCGTGAAGCGTTGCGCCGCTTCCTGTTTTTGCATCAAACCTGACGACACCGAAGCCAGCTTGGCGCGGTATTCCCAGCACACCGCGAGGATAGCGGCGAACTGAATCACAATCTCAAACACCTTGCCACGCGCATCGTTAAAGTTGAGCAAGTCGCCCACCAAAATCAAATGCCCTGTGGAGGAAATAGGCAAAAATTCGGTGAGGCCTTCGACGATGCCGAGAATGGCAGCTTTGAGCAATAAAATAATATCCATTTTAATTTTGATGAGTGTTAACTAAAAATTTGGCAGATGGAAGGGATTGTAGGAGGCCGAATTTAGCAACGACTTGTGGCTTGCCACTTAGTCGATGCTTATGCAGAGCACATCGGGCGATAGGACACGCAAAATATCTCGCGCCTACAAGCTACCCGCTAACTCAGCTACTCTGCGATTGATGGCGATGCGCTGCGCATCGGTGATGGTTGGCCAACTGATAATTTCGTCAAAAGTGCGCTGACAACTGCGGTGCGCTGACAACTGCGACACACTTCGTCGCCCAACACCGTGCTGCAATGACCGGTGCAAGGGCTGGCGGCGGTAATTTGCGGGGGTAACGCGGCCGACATATTATGATTTGCTGTAAAGCTGGCTGCCTTTTTTCACAAACTCAATCGCTTTTAATTCCATACCTTTATTCAACGCGTCAGCTTCCGCGATGCCTTCTTTGGCGGCAAATTCGCGCACGTCTTGCGAGATTTTCATCGAGCAGAAATGCGGTCCACACATCGAGCAAAAATGCGCGATTTTGGCGGATTCTTTAGGCAAGGTTTCGTTGGCGGATTCTTTAGGCAAGGTTTCGTCGTGAAATTCACGCGCGCGATCGGGATCTAAGCCTAAGTTAAATTGGTCATCCCAACGGAATTCAAAACGCGCTTTAGACAAAGCGTTGTCACGCACTTGCGCACCCGGATGACCTTTCGCCAAATCAGCGGCATGAGCGGCAATTTTGTAGGTGATGATGCCTTCTTTCACGTCGGCTTTATTCGGCAAACCCAGATGTTCTTTAGGTGTGACGTAGCACAGCATCGCCGTGCCAAACCAACCAATCATTGCCGCGCCAATCGCGGACGTGATGTGATCGTAGCCAGGTGCGATGTCCATCGTCAGTGGGCCTAGCGTGTAAAACGGCGCTTCTTTACACCATTTCAGTTGCAAATCCATGTTCTCTTTAATCAGGTGCATCGGCACATGACCTGGGCCTTCTATCATCACTTGCACATCATGTTTCCATGCGATGTCGGTGAGCTCGCCCAAGGTCTTGAGCTCGCCTAATTGCGCTTCGTCGTTGGCATCGTAAATCGAGCCCGGACGCAAGCCATCACCCAAACTAAAGGTCACGTCGTAAGCCTTCATGATTTCGCAAATGTCCTCGAAATGCGTGTAGAGGAAATTTTCTTTGTGATGCGCCAAACACCACTTTGCCATAATCGAACCGCCGCGCGACACGATGCCCGTCATACGATTCGCGGTCATCGGCACATAGCGCAACAACACGCCCGCGTGGATGGTGAAATAGTCCACGCCTTGTTCGGCTTGTTCAATCAACGTATCGCGGAAAATTTCCCAAGTCAGGTCTTCGGCTTTGCCGTTTACTTTTTCGAGGGCTTGATAAATCGGCACGGTGCCAATCGGCACAGGCGAATTGCGAATAATCCATTCGCGCGTTTCGTGGATGTTTTTACCCGTGGATAAATCCATCACGGTATCGCCGCCCCAACGAATCGCCCAAGTCATTTTTTCGACTTCTTCTTGGATGCTAGAACCCAGCGCGGAATTGCCGATGTTGGCGTTAATTTTCACCAAGAAATTGCGCCCGATAATCATCGGCTCAAGTTCAGGATGATTGATGTTGGCGGTAATCACCGCGCGACCCGCTGCCACCTCAGAACGCACAAACTCAGGCGTAATTTCCTTCGGCATCGCTTTGCCAAAATTTTCACCTTCGTGCTGTTTGCGCATCATCGCGGACATGTGTTCAGCGACTTTTTGATTTTCACGAATCGCGATGTATTCCATTTCTGGCGTGATGATGCCCTGACGCGCGTAGTGCATTTGCGAGACGTTTTTGCCCGCTTTAGCGCGACGCGGTGCGCGGCTCAAATTGAAGCGCATATCAGCTAAGGCAGGATCATCCAAGCGTTGCTGACCATAAGCAGAAGTCATGCCTTGTAATTGTTCGGTATCGCCGCGTTCCGTAATCCAACCTTCGCGCATCGCTGCCAAACCCGATTGAATATCAATTTTTACCGCAGGGTCGGTGTATGGACCCGAACAGTCGTACACATAAATCGGCGGATTCACTTCCGCACCCATGCTGGCAGGCGTTTCGGCTTGCGAAATTTCGCGCATCGGCACTTGAATATCGGGGCGCGAACCTTGCACATAAAATTTGCGCGAATTCGGCAAAGGCTTGATAGCCGCCTCATCAACGTGGGCGGCAGTAGCTAAAAATTGGGGATTGGCGTTCATTGTGTGATGCTCCAAGAAATAAAAAACGGGGAGCATCTTTTAAGAATGCTTCCCTACGACGGCATGATCCGTACAGGTTCAAAGGGTGTTTCTCACTGCTCCAGTTGAGTGGGCAGACCCCTAGCGAGGGCGCAACTTACTGGAAAGACGCGCCTAAGGCAAGTTTGCGGCTATTCAACCAGTGCGGTAATTTTGATACTCAAGGCTTGCTGAGTTTTAATCACATTGAGCAAGCGGTCGATATTGGGGTGTTTACCAGGATGCAGTTTTGCGTCTTGACTATGCTCGGCATACATCGCCACGCCTTCGTGCGCTGCCGCGA
The DNA here is from genome assembly GCA_046049345.1 of Pseudomonadota bacterium. Classification (GTDB taxonomy): domain Bacteria; phylum Pseudomonadota; class Gammaproteobacteria; order Burkholderiales; family Gallionellaceae; genus Gallionella. The sequence goes on from JBJORQ010000003.1 coordinate 28,134, forward strand.
CGCTGATGCTGCCAAATTTTTTATATAAATGTTGGTACAGCTTCAACGAACCTAAGCTGCCCGCTTTGTTTTCAATCAGCCCCGCGCTACTGCCATCGGCATTTAATAAAGCAATGTTGGCGAGGTGTTCGGCACTATCTAAAGCGGCAAGAATGTCGTTGAATTTTTTCATCAGAACGGCGGTTGGGATTTTTAAGGGGCACGACGATAGCAGATTTTTAGAAGACGAAAAGCAAAAAACGTGTCCGCGATGCTTGCTTAATCAACCCAGTCAATTCCGCTATTTTCCTCAGTAAATTTCCCGCACTTGCGTTAACTATAGGAATGCGCGTAGAATCCGCGCCCTTTTACTCAAAACAAGTGGGATTTTCCTGCCTGTTTTGATGATAAGACCCTTGTGGTTTGTGCTGTACTTCTTTAATTTTAGGTAGCTTAGTCATGGTTATTATTCGTCTTTCTCGTGGTGGTTCTAAAAATCGTCCTTTCTACAACGTCGTGGTTGCTGATTCACGCAATCGTCGCGATGGTCGCTTTATCGAGCGTATCGGTTTCTACAATTCAATCGCGACTGAAAAGCAAGAAGCCTTGCGTTTAGATTTGGCGCGCGTGACTCACTGGCAAAGCAAAGGCGCGCAATTGAGCGACGCAGTAGCTAAGTTGGTTAAGCGCGCAGGTGCTACCGCTGTCGCAGCTTAAAGACGCAAACGCGATGGCGCACAACCCTATGGTTATCATGGGGCGCGTCGCGTCAGCACATGGCATAAAAGGCTGGATTAAAGTCCAGCCTTTTACTGAGTATCACGACAGTCTCGCGGATTTTTCTACTTGGTGGATCACGCCAACAGAGGGCAGTCCGTGGCAAGAAGTTAAAGTTTTGCAGTGCGAAGTGCACCACAAAACTTTAGCAGTGTTGCTGCCTAATTGCCCCGATCGCAACGCCTCCGAAAAACTTAAAGGTTGGCTGATAGCCGTGCCACGCAATCAATTGCCTGAGCAAGCCGACGACGAGTATTACTGGTCGGATTTAATCGGTGTCAGCGTGATTAACGAGGCAGGTGAAAACTTAGGTTTGGTCGAGCAATTGCTAGAAACGGGCGCGAATCAAGTGTTGATGGTGCAAGGCGCGAGCGGGCAGATTTTGATTCCGTTTGTTGCCAGTGCGATTAAGCACGTGGACATCAAAAACAAGACCATTAAGGTCGACTGGGCAGCGGATTATCTCAAGTGATTTTTGATGTTGTCACGCTGTTTCCTGAGATGTTCGATGCCCTGACGCAATACGGCATTACGCGCCGCGCCATTGAGCAACATCGCTTTGCTTTGCAGACTTGGAATCCGCGTGATTTTACGACTGACAAGTACCGCACCATAGACGATAGACCTTATGGCGGCGGGCCGGGCATGGTGATGTTGGGCGAACCGTTGGGCGCGGCGATAAATGCGGCGAAACAACGTCAAGCCGCAGCTGGGGTGAGCAAAAGTCACGTGGTGTATTTGTCACCGCAAGGTCGGCAGCTCGAGCAAAGTGTGGTCAAAGAATTAGTAACAAAATCAGACCAAGGTTTGATTTTATTGGCGGGTCGTTACGAAGGCATAGATGAACGCCTGATACGACTATATGTAGATGAAGAAATTTCCATTGGCGACTATGTGCTGTCCGGTGGTGAGTTGGCGGCGATGGTGTTGGTAGATAGTTTGGTGCGGCAATTGCCCGGCGTATTGGGCGATGCGGAATCCGCCGAACAAGATTCATTTGCGGATGGTCTATTGGACTGCCCGCACTACACCCGCCCCGAAGTGTTTAATGGTGAAGTCGTGCCCCCGGTGTTGTTGTCTGGCAATCACGCAGACATCAAACGCTGGCGGCTTCAGCAGTCGTTGGGCAGAACGTGGTTGCGCCGACCTGATTTATTAGCAAAGCGCAATCTAACTAAAGAGGAATCTCGGCTTCTGACAGTGTTTCAGAAGGAACAAGATTCCGATAAAAAGGAGTAGTAAATTGAATCTGATTGATATTTTGGAACAAGAAGAAATCGCACGCTTGGGTAAAACCATTCCTGTTTTTTCACCTGGCGACACCGTTATTGTTAGCGTTAACGTAGTCGAAGGCGAACGCAAACGCGTCCAAGCTTTTGAAGGCGTGGTGATTGCAAAACGTAACCGTGGTCTGAATTCAGGCTTCATCGTGCGTAAAATTTCTTCAGGCGAAGGCGTGGAACGTACCTTCCAAACTTACTCACCGATCATCGCTTCTATCGAAGTGAAACGTCGCGGTGCGGTACGTCGTGCGAAGTTGTACTACTTGCGTGAACGCTCAGGTAAGTCAGCACGTATCAAAGAAAAATTGGCCGTGCGCGCGTAATCGCGATAGGTTTTTCGGTACGACAAAAACGGGAGCTACGGCTCCCGTTTTTTATTGCCTGTTGCGTTAAGATGCGCGCCTTATGAAATATCAAGCCATCCTCGCCAGCCCTTTCGCTATGCTCGCCATTCGTTGCAGCGACGGGGCTTTGCAGGGTTTGGATTTTTTGCCTTTGAGTGCTGCGCCGCAAGCGGCGACGAATGAAATTGCCGAAACAGTGTGTGCGCAATTACGCAACTATTTGCACAATCCCGACACCGTATTCGACGTGCCACTCGCACCGCACGGCACGACGCATCAGCAAAAAGTTTGGCGCGCCTTGTTGGCGATTCCACGCGGTGCGACACGGCAATATGGCGAGCTGGCAAAGGAGCTGGCTTCGGCATCGCAAGCGGTAGGACAGGCCTGTGGCGCGAACCCGATTGCACTGATTATTCCCTGTCATCGCGTGGTTAGTAAAACGGGCTTGGGCGGCTTTATGTGCCATGCCGACGGCGATGAGTTGAATATCAAACGCTGGTTGTTGCAGCATGAAAGCGCGTTATGAAATTTTTTGCCGCGAATCAAATGTAGGAGCGAGCAAAGCTCGCGAATTAAAATAAAAATCGCGAGCTTTGCTCGCTCCCACAACAGCTTCTCAAATCCGATACCAGCGTAAATGAATAACTCCGAACTCCTAGATGAATTTTTCGATGCGCTGTGGTTGGAAGACGGCTTATCGCGCAACACGCTGGACAGTTATCGGCGCGACTTGACTAAATTTTCCGAATGGCTGCAAGCCTGTTGTGGCATGGACTTACTCGACACCGCTCATGCGGATATTCAGGCTTATCTCGCCTATTTAATTCAGCAACAGGCGGCCAAAGCCAGCTCCACCAGCCGCACGCTGTCCAGCCTAAAACGCTTGTTCCGCTACCTGTTGCGCGAACGAAAAATCAGCGTCGATCCGACCTTGCAAATCGACACACCCAAGCTGCCGCGCAATTTGCCCAAAAGTATTTCGGAGGCGGATGTCGAGTTGTTATTGAACGCGCCCAATACGCAAACGCCGCTTGGGCTGCGCGACCGCACCATGCTGGAAGTGCTGTATGCAACAGGCTTGCGCGTCTCCGAGCTGGTCGCTTTATTAGTCACAGAGGTAGATTTGAATGGCGGCTTTGTGCGCGTATTGGGCAAAGGCAACAAAGTCCGCGTCGTGCCCTTAGGCGAGGTTGCGTTGGACTGGCTAAGGCGTTATCTCGCCGATGCCCGCCCCGTTTTGTTGGGGGAAAAAAGTTGTAATGCGATGTTCATCACTAATCGCCGCGATGCCATGACGCGGCAAATGTTTTGGTATTTGATTAAAAAATATGCGCGATGCGGTGAGGTGCAAATCGGGCTGTCGCCGCACACCTTGCGCCATGCTTTTGCCACCCACTTGCTCAATCACGGCGCGGATCTGCGCGTGGTACAAATGCTGCTCGGTCACAGCGATATTTCCACCACGCAAATCTATACCCACGTCGCGCGCCAACGTATGAAAGTGCTCCATCAAAAACATCATCCGCGTGGTTAAGCTGCTCCGCTTTTGGCGGCGCGCGCGCCGAGTTATAAGCTATCTAGGTTAAAATCCCACCATGCAAAATCGCTTATTAAATGCGGCAAGCAATCCTCATCGCCGCCCCTCCTGCTCATTTTTTCATGGCTAAAATTTCCCTCACCAGCAGTCGTGCGCGCTTACGCTTATGGCTATGTTTCGGCTATGTGCTGTTGATTAGTTACGCCAGTTTGTCGCCGTTTACAGGCTGGCGCGACGCGGCATTTAGCTTCAGCGACGTGCTACAACAACCGCTATTACAAACCTATACTGCCTTCGATGCACTGCTCAATATCATTTCTTATATCCCGCTAGGTCTGTTGCTGGGCTTGACTTTGCGGGCGCGACTGGGTGCGCTGGCGAGCTTGCTAGTAGCGTGTTTTTTAGGGCTGGCACTGTCCGCCAGCATGGAATTTTTGCAGATGTATTTGCCCAGTCGCACCAGTTCAAATTTAGATCTACTCACCAACGTGAGCGGCACATTGTTAGGCGCGTTGTTGGCACTCGGCTTCATCCGCTCGACACGCGTGTACGACGCACTGACGCACTGGCGCGACGCAACTTTTCGGCATGGCACAGCGATGGACTTTGGCTTAGCGTTGCTCGTCTTATGGATGTTTGGGCAATGCAATCCGAGCTTGCCGATGCTAGGCAATGTGTTTATCAGTGCACTCGAACATCAACCCTTTGCCGCGATGAAAGCGAGCCCGTTTGATGTTTGGGAAAGCCTCGCCGTGTTACTCAATTTATTGATGTTAGGCGGGCTGTTATTGACGCTGTTGCGCAAAAAAAATCAGGTCATTCAACTTTTATTAGCGGTGCTTGCCTGTGTGGCCTTGCTGAAATTTATCACCGCTGCGGTGTTGCTCAAATCATCCGCGATGTTGCTATGGGTCAACAGCGAAGCCATGCTAGGCATACTGTTGGGCAGTGTGCTGCTGTTCGCGATGCGCGCCCTCGCCTTAATGCAATTGCTGCGTGTCGCGAGCATCGTCAGCCTCGCTTACCTGCTGGTCGCACACGGCATTTTAGATAGCGGCACACCCGCCGCCGCGATGTCAATTTATCACTGGCACTACGGTCATCTGCTCAACTACAACGGCCTCGCACAAACCATTACGCTGGTTTTTCCTCTGTTGTTATTGCTACATTTATGGCGCGTACGCCGTCCCTAATTTTTCATTCACACCCGAAAGTTGCCATGAGCCATTTTGATAAACACGTTTTTTTCTGCACCAACCAGCGCGCCAATAGTGATGGCTGTTGCAATAATTTTGGCGCGCAAAAGCTGCGCGATTACGTTAAAGACAAAGTTAAACAGCTAGGCATTTCCAACGCCGAAAATCGCATTCGCATCAATTCGGCGGGCTGCTTAGATCGCTGCGATGAAGGTCCTGTGTTGGTGATTTATCCCGAAGGCACTTGGTACACTTTTATTGATGAAAGCGATTTGGACGAAATTATTAGCGAGCATTTGCAACACGGTCGCATCGTCGCGAGGCTAGCAATCTAATGGCAAGCATCGAAAAAATTCACTTCGCCGGCGCGGTGGGAAATCTGGAAGGCGTGCTGCATTTGCCAGATGAAAAGCCTGTCGCGCTGGTGTTAATCGCGCATCCGCTGCCGACCATGGGCGGCACCATGGAGCACAAAATCGTCACCACTTTGGCGCGCGGCTTTGTCGAATTAGGCTACGCCGCGTTGCGCTTTAATTTTCGCGGCGTGGGCGACAGTGCAGGAGAGTACGACGAAGGTAATGGTGAAACCCATGACGCGATTGCCGCAGCTGAATTTTTGCGCGCGCGTTATCCCGATTTAGATTTGCTGTGCGCGGGATTTTCTTTCGGCGGCTATGTACAAGCGCGCGCCGCAGCGGTGATACAGCCCACCCGCCTCGTGTTAATCGCCCCAGCGGTGAGCCGTTTTGCCATGCCCGATGTAGCGGAAAACACTTTAGTGATACACGGCGACGAAGATGAAGTGGTGGCATTTAGCGCAGCGTTGGCATGGGCAAAACCGCAACAGCTACCCATCCTCGTATTGCCCGGCGCAGGACATTTTTTTCACGGCCGCATGGTACAACTCAAACAACTGGTCATGCAGCAAGTGCGCTGCGGTTAAGCCAGCTTGCTGGTAGAAAGTTTCTGGGAGCGCGATTGCAACGCCCAAAAAAATCCCCGCAGCCGAATCGTTGCGGGGGATTTTTTATGTTGCGTAAGGTTACGGTTTAACAGCGGGGCTGTGCATGTCGCTGTGACTTTTCATCTGATGATGTGCTTCTTTAGGCATATCTTCATCACAATGATCTTTCATTTCGGCACGCATTTTGGCGCGTTCTTCAGCGGGCATTTTCTCCCAACTCTCGTGCATCATTTTGCGACGTTCGGCACGTTGTTCTGGGGTCAGGCTGTCCCATTCTTTACGCATTTCGGCATGGCGTTTTTCACGTTCTTCAGGCGACATTTTTTTCATTTCTGCCCGCATTTCTTCGTGCAGCGCACGGCGTTGTTCAGGTGACATTTTTTCCATCATGTCGTGCATTTCTTTATGTCGCGCGGCACGCTGTTCGGGTGTTAGGCTTTGCATTTCTTTATGCATCGCTTCACGTTCAACGGCGCGCTGCTCTGGGGTCATACTTTGCATTTTTTGCATCCGTTCCTGCATCGTTGGAGGAACATCAGCCGCCAGTGCATTCACGCTAAAAACGGCGAAGAGTCCCGCTGCCATCAAGGTTTTCAATAGTTTATTCATGTTGATTCTCCTAAAGTCTCACCGCCCAAATTGGGACGTGCGGCATGATAAAACTTAATCGCAAATTGAGTGTTGCAGCACTGCGTTAAATTGTAACAAGTTGTTGCTAAACAGAAAATTTTACCTAGTTAGCACTATCATGCCGCCATGAAAAATCAACCTCGCATTCTCATCATTGACGACGACGCGCGCTTACGCGAATTATTGTTGCGCTATCTGGGTGCGCAAAATTTTAAGGTGCACGCGGTCGCGGATGGGCAGGCGATGAACCAAGCATTGCGCTTAAATCACTATCATTTATTGGTGCTGGATTTGATGTTGCCTGATGAGGATGGGCTGGCGATTTTGCGGCGTTTGCGCGGACAGGGTGAGAACGTAGCAGTGATTTTGCTCACCGCTAAAGGTGATGAAATCGACCGCATCATTGGTTTAGAAATGGGTGCGGATGATTATTTATGTAAGCCGTTTAACCCGCGCGAATTGGTGGCGCGCATCCATGCGGTGTTGCGTCGTAAGGGCGCGCAGCCTGTGGGCGCACCCGACAGCAGCCAGAGCTGCGCACGTTTTGGTGATTGCCAACTTAATTTCGCCACGCGTGAATTCACCAAAGCGGGCGTGCCGCAGCTGTTAACCACCGCCGAATTCGGCTTACTCAAAGCCTTAGTCACGCATCCGCGCCTACCGTTATCCCGCGACAAATTGATGGAGCTGGCGCGTGGGCGCGACCACGCACCTTTCGATCGCGCCATCGACGTACAAATATCGCGCTTGCGTAAATTAGTCGAAGTGAATGCTGCGCAGCCGCGTTTTATTCAAACCGTGTGGGGGCATGGTTATGTGTTCGTCCCCGATGCGGCGAGTGCGCCATGAGCTTTGCCCGCCTGGTGCCGCGCACTTTATTGAGCCGCTCCTTCTTGCTCATCGTCGTGTTGCTGCTACTGTCCTTGTCGTCCGCCTTAGCGATTTTTCATCACTTACAACAAGAGCCGCGCGCACGCCAAATGGCGCAATTGGTGGTGACGATGGTGAATCTCACGCGTGCGGCGATGTTGTCTGCCGCGCCCGAATGGCGCATCGCCTTGCTGACTGAGTTAAGCGATATCGAAGGCTTAGGCGTAAGTCTTGCCGAGTCTAGCGACCGTCTCACGCCCGTGCCCGAGCACTCACCCGAACTGCTTTTAATGATGCAAAAAGTACGCGCCAACTTAGGTGAGGGCACGCGCTTTGCCAGTCAGCGCAACGGCGTGCGCGCCTTGTGGGTGAGCTTTTTTATCGCTCACGAAGAGTTTTGGATGGAGATACCGAGCGAGCGTATCGAGCGCAGCTTTTCGCAACTGTTATTGATTTGGACTGGCGTGGTGTTGCTGTTGGCGCTGTGTGGCGCATATCTCATCGCACGCCAAGTTAGCTTGCCGCTCAAGCAATTAGCGCGCGCCACACAACAGCTAGGGCTAGGTATTGCGCAGCACGCTTTAACCGTACAAGGCGCGCAAGAAATCCGCATCGTGACGCACGCCTTCAATCAAATGTCGGCGGATTTAGCCGCGCATGAACGCGAGCGCGCTTTAGTGTTGGCGGGGGTTTCGCATGATTTGCGCACCCCTTTAACGCGCATCCGCTTGGCGGCGGAGCTGAGTCAGGACGAGGCGTTACGCGCGGGATTGAGTGATGACGTGGCGCAAATGGATGAGGTGATACAGCAGTTTTTGGACTACGCAAAATTGGATGAAGCGGAAGCTCTGACGCAGCTAGATTTGAGTGAATTGGTGTCGAGTATCGCGCTGCGTTATCCGTCCGCCGCGCACTCGTTGAGCTTAGTCATCAGCCCGAAAATTTATGCGGATGTGCGTCCACAACTACTCAAACGTGCGCTACGCAATCTGCTCGATAACGCGGTGAAATATGGCGGTGAAGAGATACAGATTCGTCTCACGCAAAGCACTCAGCACATCATCTTGAGTGTGTGCGACAACGGGGTGGGCATCGCGCCAGCCGAACGTGAACTAGCTTGCCGTCCCTTCGTCCGTTTGCAAACCGCGCGTAGCAATGTGGGTGGCGCGGGACTGGGGCTAGCGATTGTCGAACGCGCCGCACGCTTGCATCACGGCAGCTTGCAGCTCAGCGAAAACACGCCACACGGTTTATGCGCGCGCATTGTTTTGCCTAGCTAAGTAGCGATGTTTGAACGTTACTCCGCTTGGTAAACGACTTCGCCCGCTAACAGTGTGTAACGCACTTGACCTTGCATTTCGTAGCCGTTGAATGGAGTGTTTTTGCCTTGGCTTTTCAGTGCGCTAGGCTGAACTAGCCAACTCGCCTCCGCATCAAAAATACACACGTCAGCATGTGCACCAATAGATAGATGCCCCATCGCTATTCCTAATAGCTGCGCGGGTTGCAGGGTGACGCGTGCTAGCGCATCTAACAACGGCATGTCTGCTTGCGCCGCCCATTTCAAGGTTAGCGGTAACAATAATTCCAAACCCGTCGCGCCCGCCTCTGCTTCTGCAAACGGTGACAATTTTGCGTCTTCATCGACGGGCGTGTGGTCGGAACAAATCGCGTCTATCGTGCCATCGCGCAAAGCGGCGCGCAGTGCATCGCGGTCGCGCAAGCTGCGCAGCGGTGGGACTAAATGACAGTTCGCATCAAAAAAGCCGATGTCCATTTCAGATAAATGCAGATGATTCATCGCCACGTCGCAGCTCACTTTAATACATTGAGATTTCGCCGCGCGTATCAGTTCCACGCCCGCCGCACTAGAAATTCGGCAAATGTGTAGGGCTACGCCGGTGTCTTTTGCCAAGGTCAGCATGGTCGCCAGCGCGATGGTTTCAGCACTGACGGGAATGCCTGCCAAGCCGCAACGCGTCGCGACGATACCGTCATGTGCCACACCATTTTTCGCCAGAAAACTGTCTTGCGGACGCAGCCAAACCGAATAACCCATGGTCGCTGCGTACTGCATGGCACGCAGCAGCACGCGCGTGTCAGTGAGCGGCGCATCGGCTTGGCTAAAGGCTTTGCAACCCGCCTCGCTCAGCTCAATCATTTCGGTCAGTTCCGCACCTTTTAAGCCGTAAGTCAGTGCGCCGATGGGAAACACCCGCGCCAAATTGAGATTACGCGCGCGATGCTTAAGCATCTCGACTAAGCCGGGTTCGTCCAAGGCGGGGTCAGTGTCGGGCGGACACGCGAGGCTGGTCACGCCGCCCGCCGCCGCTGCGTTCATTTCTGATTCCAACGTGGCTTTGTATTCAAAGCCTGGCTCACGTAGCCGCGCCGCGATGTCGATGAGGCCGGGCATCACGCATAAGCCTGTCGCATCTATCACTTGATCGGCGACAAAGCCTTGCGGAGCTTGCCCTACAGCGGCGATGCGGCGATTAACAATGTACACATCGCGTTGCGCATCAAGCTGATTTTTAGGGTCGATGACGCGACCGTTTTTGATATGAATGTTCATCGTTTACTCCCGCCTACCAAGGTTGCCATCACCGCCATGCGCACCGCGATGCCGAACGTGACTTGCGCCAAAATCACCGATTGCGCGCCGTCGGCGACGCGCGAGTCGATTTCCACGCCGCGATTCATTGGCCCTGGGTGCATCACAATCGCATCCGCTTTGGCATATGCCAGCTTCTCTTCGGTCAATCCGTAATTCTTAAAATACTCTTGCGCGGAAGGCAATGCCGCGCCTTGCATACGCTCGTTTTGCAAGCGCAACATCAAAATCACATCGACATCTTTCAGACCTTCCGCCATGTCATGAAACACGCGTACGCCTAAGTTTTCTACCATGGTTGGCAACAGCGTTTTCGGCGCAATCACGCGCACTTCCGGCACCCCTAAAGTGGTCAGCGCGTGGATCTGCGAACGTGCCACACGCGAATGCAAAATGTCGCCGACAATCGCCACGCGCAGATTGTGAAAATCTTTTTTGTAATGGCGGATGGTGTACATATCCAGCAGTGCTTGCGTGGGGTGCGCATGGCGACCATCGCCGGCATTGATGACGTGAATTTCGGGCGCGACATGCTGCGCGATAAAGTGCGCCGCGCCGCTGGAAGCATGGCGCACCACGAACATATCGGCGTGCATCGCGCACAGGTTATCCACTGTATCGAGCAACGTTTCGCCCTTGCTGGTGCTGGACGAACCGATATTGAGATTGACCACGTCAGCGGACAGTTTTTTCGCGGCGATTTCAAACGTGGTGCGGGTGCGCGTGCTGTTTTCAAAGAACACGTTGAACACCGATTTACCTTGCAGCAACGGCACTTTTTTGATGTCTTTGCTGGAATTTTCGTCGAGAAAAGTCGCGGCGGTATCGAGAATTTCGCGCACGATGCGCGCGGGCAGTCCTTCAGTAGTGAGCAAATGTTGCAGCCCGCCGTCACGATTTAATTGTGGATTATTCATACTGATATTCCCGCTGTAGGTTCATCAAAATAGGCTTGCAAAATCTGTTGCGCAGCATATTGGTCGAGCACCGCTTTTTGTTTGCGACCGCGTATGCCGAGTTCGTTTAACGCGCTGCTTGCCGCTGCCGAGGTATAGCGTTCATCGACCAAAATTACGGGCAAATTAAACCGCCCTTTCAGGCGGTTAGCGAAGCGGCGCGACAACGCGGTCAACTCATGCGGCGTGCCATCTTCATTACACGGCAGCCCGACAATCAAGCCACTCGGCTGCCAATTTTTAATCAACTCGGCAATGTGCGCGAAGCGTGTGTCAGTTTTTTCTGCATCAATCGTAGCGAGTGGCTCGGCGTTGCTCAATAAAGTATTACCTTTTGCGATGCCGATGCGGCGCGTGCCAAAATCAAAAGCCAGCAGCGTGCCGTGTAATTCAGGATTGAGGATTTTGGATTGAGGATTGCCGAGCGTAACGTCAGGCATGTCCGGCTTCTTCCACCAAAGAGGCGTAATCAATGCCCAACAACGCCATCGCTGCGGCTAAGCGCTCTTCTGGCGGCAGCTCAAACAAAATGTGTTCGCTGGCGGGTACGGTCAACCAAGTATTTTCCGCGATTTCGTGCTCCAACTGACCTGGCTCCCAACCCGCGTAGCCCAAGCTAATCAAGACATTGCGCGGGCCAGTGCCTGCACCAATCGCTTCTAAAATATCTTTAGACGTGGTGAGTGCCATGCTGCTGCCGATACGCAACGTCGATTGCCATTGTTGCTGCGTGTCGTGCAACACAAAGCCGCGCTCGGTTTGCACTGGGCCACCAAAATGCACGGGTAGTTTTTCGATTTCGGGTTGATGCAAAGGAATGCTGATTTGCTCGAACATGTCCGCATAAGTAATGCTGGTGGGTCGATTGACCACGATGCCGAGTGCGCCGTTTTCGTTGTGCTCGCACACAAAAGTCAATGTGCCTGCAAAAATGCCTTCCTGCATAGCAGGCATGGCAATTAAAAAGTGATTGGTGAGATTAAGTTCATTCATCTGCGCATTGTAGCTTTAGCCGCTAAGCGGCACAATTACGGATTTTGAAAAGTAGTTCTTAGTAGCGAGTCGTTAGCTGTTAATTGAACAGCGCGCGCCCCAACTAACCACCACCTACTAACGCCCCCCTATGACCTCTCTTTGTTGGCTACGCCGTGATTTACGTTTATTTGACCATGCCGCTTTGTATCACGCGCTGAAAAATTCGCGCGCGGTGCAATGCGTGTTTGTGTTCGACACCAACATCTTGCAAGCCTTGCCGAATCAGGCGGATAGGCGGGTGGAATTTATTTGGCATAGCCTCGCGGAACTCAAATCTGAACTACAAAAATTAGGCAGCGACTTGCATGTGTTACACGGCAGCGCGACGGTTTTGATTCCGCAACTTGCCGCCCAAATCGGCGCGGAGGCGGTGTTTTGCAATCACGATTACGAGCCGTCAGCCATCACGCGCGACGCACACGTTGCCGAAAAGTTAGCCGCACAAAATTGCGTTTTGCACAGCTACAAAGACCAAGTGATTTTTGAGCGTGATGAAATTTTGACGGGCAGCGGCACGCCGTATCACGTCTTTACGCCGTACAAAAATGCTTGGCTAAAAAAAGTGAATGCGTTTTATTTGCGCGCTTATCCGACTGAAAAATACTTTACCGCTTTAGCAAAATTTAGCGCGCCCGCTTTGCCTAGTTTGGCGCAACTAGGCTTTACTAAAACCAATCTCACCGAGCTCAAAATTCCGTGCGGTATGTCGGGTGCGGAAACGCTGCTGGCGGACTTTAGTGAGCGCATCACTCACTACGACGAGGCGCGTAATTTTCCTGCGGTGAAGGGCGTGTCATATCTATCCACGCACTTACGTTTTGGCACAATTTCCATCCGCGCCCTCGCGCGCTACGCCATGCACGCCAAGGGTTCTGGCGCAGCGGTGTGGTTGTCCGAATTAGTCTGGCGCGACTTTTATCAGATGTTGTTACAACACCATCCTGACGTTATCGGTCACGCCTTTAAGCCGCAGTTTGAGCACTTAAAGTTTAACCAAAATCGCGACTGGTTCGCGGCTTGGTGTAACGGTGCAACGGGCTATCCGCTGGTCGATGCGGGAATGCGCCAACTCAATCAAACCGGCTTTATGCACAATCGTTTACGCATGGTAGTCGCGTCGTTTTTGGTGAAAGATTTGCAGCTCGATTGGCGCTGGGGCGAAGCGTATTTCGCCGAACATTTGAATGATTTTGATTTGGCGGCGAACAACGGCGGCTGGCAGTGGGCGGCTTCGACAGGCTGCGATGCGCAACCGTGGTTTAGGATTTTTAATCCGATTACGCAATCAGAAAAGTTTGATGCCGCAGGTAAATTCATTCGTCGCTATGTGCCCGAACTCACCAATTGCCCTGACAAATATATTCACGCGCCCTGGACGTTGCCGCCCACAGAACAGCGCGCCCGCAATCTCCTCATCGGTACACACTATCCCGCCCCACTCGTCGATCACGCCGTCGCACGCGAAAAAACGCTAGCGATGTTTAAGGCTGTGACAAAGAGCGAATAAAAAATAGCCACGACAGGTCGTGGCTATTTTCTAATGACATTCGCGTTGCAATTACTGCCCCGCCAAAAAACCTTTGATTCTTGCCAGCAAATCATCTTCTTGATACGGCTTACCGAGGTAGGCATTTACGCCGAGTTGCATCGCATGTTCGCGGTGTTTATCAGCGGTACGCGAGGTAATCATAATGATAGGAATATCCTTAGTTGCGCTGGTACGACGCACTTCTTTGGTTAATTCAAAGCCATCCATACGCGGCATTTCCACATCCACCAACATCACGGCAGGCTTAATGTCGCGCAACTGTTCCAAGGCATCCACGCCGTCTTTAGCGGTGACTACTTCGTAACCTGAACGGGTCAGCAAACGCGTGGTGATTTTGCGCACTGTGAGCGAATCATCAACCACCATCACCAACGGTTTAGTCACCAGCACAGACGGAATTGCCGCTGAACGCGCTTGATGCGGATGTCGGCGTTGCATTTGCAGCGGATTCAAAATCAATACCACTGACCCATCACCGCGCACTGTCGCCCCCGCAATCCCCGCTAAACGCGACAATTGCGGGCCGATATTTTTCACCACGGCTTCGTGCTTACCGAGCAACTCATCCACATGTAAGGCCATCACATTCGCGCCGCTCTTGAGTAGCAATACGGTGTTGCGCGCTTGCGCAACCGCAGCAGGATGCTGCTCATCCAGCAACGATGATAAGTATTGCAGCGGATATGCCCCCCCTTGCCAGAGCATCTGATTGGCTTGATATAAGGCTTCCATATCCGCCGCTTTAACTTGGCGAACTTGCGTCACTAATGCCGCTGGGATGGCGTAACTCGCCTCATGGCAGCGCACGATTAACACCTGCGTCACCGCCAAAGTCAGCGGCAAGTGAATAATGAACTGCGTGCCTAAACCACGACTAGATTGCACGTCTATGCGTCCACCCAAGGCGGTAATTTCACTGCGCACCACATCCATCCCAATGCCGCGCCCCGCTATCTCCGTGACTTCGCTGGCGGTGGTCATGCCTGACATAAAAATCAACTGGGTCAGCTCGGCTTCCGAACTCACGTCCTGCTCTGTTAGCAAGCCTTGCGCAATCGCTTTGGCGCGCAAGGCAGCGAAATCTAAGCCCGCGCCGTCATCGCTTAAGGTAAACACCACCTCATTATTTTCTTGACTCACAACCAAGCGAATATCACCAAAGGGGGCTTTGCCCGCTTGCTCGCGCAGCAGCTCGTTTTCCAAGCCATGTGCAATCGCGTTACGCAACAAATGTTCAAACGGCGCGGTCATTTTTTCCAATACGCTGCGGTCGATTTCTACGTTTGTCCCTATCAAATCCAAGTTGGCGCGTTTACCCAACTGCTTGCTGGTCTGACGCACGATGCGATACAGCCGATCGTTGATACTGTTGAACGGCACCATGCGAATGTTCATCAAGCTTTGTTGTAGCTCGCGATTCAAGCGCGCTTGCGCAGACATCGCCGCAGCGGTCTCATCCAAGTTTTTCAACAACGCTTGCTGCACGGTTTGCACGTCATGCACGCTTTCATTTAAGAAACGTGTCAACTCTTGCAAGCGCGTAAATCGATCAAATTCGAGTGGGTCGAATTGCTCCGCGCTGTCTTGCGCCAAGTTGACCCGCGCTTGCATTTGACTTTCCGCTTGTATCTCCACTTCGCGCACTTGCTTACGCAGCCGCGTCACGCTACTGGTCAATTCCAACAAGCCATCTTTGAACGCGCGCAGCTCGGTTTCCATGCGTGAACGCGCCACACTAATTTCACTCGCCTCATTGACCATACGATCCAATACGTCGGCGCGTACACGCAACATATTGGCTTGCAAAGCGCGCTCCGCCCCCACGTCCAAAACGGCGGGAGCCAAACTAACAGGCAGCGCGCCGTCCAGATTTGGTACCTCCGATGCTGTCGTGATGGCGGGCTTACCCGTGCGTAATTCTTCTAGTAACGCACTGATGTAGTCGTAATCTTGCTCGAGCACATCCCAATAATTCGCGTCGTGTTTCAGGCCTGCGGCGAGCAGAACTTTGTCTTCCATTTTGTGCGCCACATCACCGATGCGCATCGCTCCCGCCATCCGCGCGCTGCCCTTGGCGGTGTGCAGTAAACGATTGAGTAAATGCAGCGGTTCAGCGATGTCGGGTTGCGCACGCCAGTCGCGCAATGCCGTGCCAATTTTTGGAATCAGCTCATCCGCCTCTTCCAAGAAAATCGGCAACAACTGAGCATCAATCTCATCATGCACTTGCGGCGCGTTAATCTCCGCAATCGGCATCATCGCAACAGGCACAGCAAAAACAACGGCAGCGGACGGCACTAAGGCTTTGAGTTTTTCTTTGTCGGCCTGTAAGGCTTGCACCAACTCAGGTGCGGCATCGGGATAGTCTTTAGCCGCAACTTGATCAACCATCACCGCGAGGCGACTAATGCTTTGTTCGATAAGCTGTCGTTGCGCGGGCAGGAGGTCGAAGGCATGCTCCATACGAATTAACAACCACGCTTCTAAAGCGACGGCCAGCTCGATGATGGGCGTAAAGCCCATCGCACGATTCACTCCCACGATGGTGTGCGCCGCACGCATAAAGTCATATTCGATATGCGCTTCATCCAAAGTCAGTAAGTTGGCGAACTGATTACGCAGATTAGCGATGTTCTGTTTGGACTCTTCCGAACCAATCGTGAACAAGGTCGGCGAGACACTGACCGAGCCAATTTTGATATTTTCCAACTCAGCCGCAGCCTCGCTAGGTGCCGCGCTTTCATCTGCCGCGCCCCGCTCACCGCTTTCCAACTGTGCCGCAAGCTGATTCAACTGCTGCGCCACAATGCGCGCCGCGCCATTTTTCTTGATGCTAGCAATCCAACTCGTAAAATCAACAATCGCCAATGCCACCATTTTGAATACCAAGGTGGTATCGGCATCGTCCGACTTGAGCCAGCCATTCATGGCGCGCTCAACGTTCCATGCGACCTCGCCTAACTTGGTTAGCCCGACCATCCGTCCGCTGCCCTTCAAGGTGTGGAAGCTGCGACGGATGTTGACGAAAATGGCGCGGTCGTGCGGCTGAGCCTGTGCTTGCGCTAAAAATGCCTGCAAGTTTTGCAGTACCTCGGTGGCTTCTTCTAAGAAGATTTCGAGAATTTCCAACTCCAGATTTTCACTGGTTTGCATCACGCCGTCGTTCCCCGCACTGCTGCTGTTGGCTGGCACATCGCTGAGTACAGCAGGGGCGGCAACGCTAGGTGCGTGTGGATTTTCAATCTGCGCTGCGAGTTGATTGAGTTCATCGGCAACCAAATTGACGCGCTCAGATTTTTGTAACTGCTTAACCCAAGTGCCGAATTGGGCAATCGCACAAGCCAGCATCGCGCTCAATTGCGCCGTCACGGGCTGAGCTTCTTTGAGCCAAACATTCATCGCGCGCTCGACATTCCATGCCACGTCACCCAAGCCCAATAGTCCCACCATACGACCACTGCCTTTGAGCGTATGGAAGCCACGGCGGATGGTCACCAAATAGCTAGGGTCATCAGGGTGCAACTGACTAAGCTCCAGATTTTCTTGCAAGATCGCGAGTACCTCATGCGCTTCTTCCAAGAAGATTTCCAACAGTTCGGCATCTTCAGTTCTGTTGCTGCTTAACTCCGTCACCAACAAAGTGGGCACTAAGGTTGCCGTATCAGGCAGCAGAGCGGCGTGTTGACGCAGTCCTTGCGAGGCACTCAGCAACGCCGCGCTATGGGCTGGACTGCTTTCGCTCAATGCTAAACAGTAATTTTCTAACGTGCTCACGGCAATCGCTAGCGCACGACTTTCAGGCAAACTCAACTCGCTAGGACGCTGCACGATAGTTTCTACTGCAAGACGCAAATCTTGGCTCAGTTGAATCGCCGCTGCCTCGCCCACCATCGTCATCGCACCCGCCACTTGTGCAAGCAAACCTGACAATTTCGTCACACCCTCGCACTGCTCAGCATCGTCAAACAGCACCGTTAAAATTGTTTCTGCCGCGTGCAAGTTATCGCGCAAGGCTTTAACCAAAGGCAACCAAGCATCACGCATCATGTTGTGACTGAACAGCTCAGCAAAATGCAACAGCTGCGCATCACTTAAACTTCTACCTTGACGCGCCGCTTCCATATCCGCCATGAGCAAAGTCGCTTGCTCAGAAAAATCACCCTCTAAACGACGATAGTCACGCACCGCACGCTGTAAACCCAGCATGGCAACCGCCAAACTCAGCGGCAAATAAGGGTCTTCAGAAGCAATTGTTAACTTCCCCGCATAGTCCGCTAGCGTATTGGCGAGCAACTTAATCGCTTCGTTATCCAGCAACTGACAATACTGCGCAATTAAAGTGAGCTGCGCCTTATACGCAGTTAGTGCCTCGGTATCACCTGCGACCGCCTGCTCTAGCTTTTCTTCCGCCGCTTGTAATTGCTCGGTAATGACCAACAAGCGTTTGCTAAGTTGCGCGGGGGCGAGGCTATTCGCGAGCGGCAAATAAGCAGCCAAATCATAAACACGGTTAATCGCTGCGCCACTCGGTGTTTGCGTAGCGCGCCCTAACACATACAACATCTGATTCAGCGCGGGCTGCTCCTCAAAGGCGCGCGCTTCAATCAAAGCACGCATTTGCTGGTCGATACGACCTAGCAAGCGCGGCACATGTAGCTCATCACCTTGTTCGCCAGCCAGTAAACAGTCGAAGAAACCGTGTATCACCCACCAATAGCCGCGTGCTGAATCGGCCGGTAACGCGCTCAAAATTTTGCCTGCGGCTTGCTGCATTTCTTGTAAAGCGAGTGCTGGTTCGAGATGACGTAAATAGCGTGCTAAGGCTTGCTGGTATTGAGCGCGCGCCGCACGGAGCTGTGCGCCACTGTCCGCCACCATCGCCTCAGACAAGACGCTTTCAGGTAGCGTAACTTGCGTGTCCGGGAAGAATAAATCTTGCTCGAAAGACATTTCCAAGCCGCGTAAATGTTGCAGTTTTTGGTAGGCAGGAAACAGACGCAAGGTGGTGTTATCCGCGCCTTCTTGAAGGTCGCTCAAGTGTTCACGCAGGTTTTGCAAGGCTTCAGAAAAAATCTCGTTGTGTAATTGCGTAGCCTGTGCGGGACGTACGGCGAGCTCAACCAGACTGTGCTCTAACTCCGCGCAATACACCGCCAAGCCCGGCATATCGACCATCTTGAAGACTCCAACCAAGCGTTTGGTTTCGGCGATGGCCAGTTGCATCGCGGCAGCTTGCCCCGCAGGGTGTGGGAAGAACAGTGCCATTTGCACTTTGATAGCGTTTAAAGCCGCATCAATGCCAGGCTTGACAACCGCCAGCGCGGCTTGAGTAGTAGCGTTGTTCATGGTTTTGCCCTGAGGGTTACTCGACCTTAAAGCCCGCAACTGACGCGGAAAGTTCGCCAGCCAAGGTGTTCAATTGAGCAACCGATACGGCTGTTTGACGTGTCCCTTCAGCGGTCTGAGCTGAAATCACCAGAATCTCCTGCATCACGCTAGACACCTCGCCCACCATGTCGGTTTGCACTTGGGTGGTCACAGAAATACTGTTAATCAAGGCGGCCAGTTCTTTAGAAACGCTTTGAATTTCTGACAGCGATTGACCCGCCGCATCCGCGAGACGCGCCCCATCGACCACCCCGATGGTACTTTTTTCCATCGCCGCCACCGCGTCGTAGGTATCGCTTTGAATGGTTTTAACCAGCGCACCAATCTGCTTGGTCGCCTCGGCGGAGCGTTCCGCCAAGCGTTGCACCTCTTCCGCCACCACCGAGAAGCCTCGTCCTGCTTCACCTGCCGAGGCGGCTTGAATCGCCGCGTTCAACGCCAACACGTTGGTTTGTTCGGTAATGTCCGAAATCAAATCGACGATTTCACCAATTTCTTGCGAGCTTTCACCCAGTCGTTTAATTCGTTTCGCGGTTTCTTGAATCTGTTCACGAATCCCGTCCATCCCCGTAATCGCATTCCGCACCGCCAGCGCACCTTGCTCGGAGGCTGCCAAGGTTTGCTTACCCACTTGGGTTGCCTTAGTCGCAGAAATATCAACCTCCTGAATCGACTTCGCCATCAATTGCACCGACTCTTCCGCATCTTGAATTTCATGTGTTTGCTTTTGTCCCGCCGCCAACAAACGCTTAGAAATACTGTCCGCTTGTTGGGTAGCTTCCCCCATTTTCAAGGCGGCTGTGGTAATCCCCTGCACCAGCTTGCGCAATTCTTCAGCGGTGTAATTCACCGAATCGGCAATCGCACCGGTAATTTGCTCCGACACCGTGGCGCGAACCGTTAAATCACCATCTGCCAAATCGCTCAATTCATTCATCAACAATAAAATCGCAGCTTGGTTGGTTTGGTTAATCGCACGCTCACGCGTCGCTTGACTTTGCACCTCGGCAAAATAAACACGCACCACCAAAATCAACAACAACAAGGTCAGCACAGCAAACACAAAAGCGGCAATGGTCAGCGTTTTGGTTAACAAACTCGCTTGATACAGGCCACGCAATTCCTGACTTTGCTTAATTAAACTATTGGCATTTTTTTCGATTGCCTGCAAGGCAGACTTCGCTTCCACCAAATGACGCGCTTGCCCAACCAAGGTTTCTACCGCGCTCTTATACGGATCAAACAACTCCGTAACCCGCTGCACCACAGGATCAGCGGCAGGCATTCCCATCAAGGCGTTATCAGCGCTATAGGTGTCGAGACCCAATTGCGCCATTTGCTCCATGCTCACGCTAGAGTTCTGCAAGTTCGCCGCATCGCGGGCAATTTGCACCACAGACAATTGAAATTTTGTGGCGAGATCAGCGTTCACATTGCTTTTCAATTGTTCCTGCAACTGACGGAACTCCACATCACCTAAGTTAATCGCTTCCAAAGAGCGCGACAGCGTCACCAAGGCGGGACGCGCCTCGGCAATCAAAGCCGCATCCGTTTCAATTTTGCTCGCGGTTTGCAAGGCTTCATCCAGCACCACACGCGGACGACCAAAGGTCGCCGCCATCCCAGCCTGACCTTTATCCAACATCAACAAACTCTCGCTTAAGGTGGCACGCGCTTTATCCAGTTCATCAAAAGCCACGCTTTGACCTGTCACCGCAATTTTTGCATTGGCATTCAGTCGCTCGGTAAACAACTCAATATCGGTTGCAATCAAGGCGTAAGCGGTAATGCGGTTCGTACCCCGATTCGCAAAATATCCCGTCACCAACGTGACTAACAGACTTAAAAATAAGGCACTCACCAACAGCTTCAGTCCTTTAGCACCCGATAAGCGACTAAACAGCGGGATAGATTCGCCAATTTTTTTAAGTATTTTCTTGAATGCGATGCTAGCCATGACCACTCTCCCTGAACGCAATTACGCGCCTATTTGTATAAATTCTGGCTGCTGCAACAAGCCCACTACATCAAGCTTGCGCCACACCACATTGTGTTCATCCACCAACTGATCGTGTTCAGCACGGAAGGCGCGCGCATCGCGCAGCCCCAACACTCGATCAACTAATAATGCCGCGTTAAAACCAAAGCGTTCCGCCACCAACAACAAACGATTCTCAGTACCCCGCACCGTCTTACCAAGTTGCAAATAGCTCGCCATATCGCTGATGCAATACAACACACCCCGCACATTGGTCATCCCCACCACCCAAGGCTTAGCTAGCGGAATGCTCGTCACGCTATAACGCTCAAACACCTCACTAATGTCAGCCATTTCGACCAAACAATGCTGCCCTGCAATCATCACGGCCAATGTCGTGATTTGTTGCGTGCCACTCGCGCGGCTGGAGATGCGTTCGTTGAGACCTTGCTGGAATTCACGCAGATTGATTCGAAGTGCCATGGTTTATGGACTAAGCAAGTGCGGCAATTTTGCCAAGCAATTCAGCACCGTTAACAGGCTTGACCACATAGTCTTTTGCACCTTGGCGCAAGCCCCACACGCGATCAGTTTCCTGATCTTTGGTGGTACACAAAATCACGGGGATATGGGTCGTAGCAGGGTCCTTGAAAATCGCACGGGTGGCTTGAAAGCCATTCAAACCGGGCATCACAACGTCCATCACGATTAAGTCGGGTAAATCAATTTTGGCTTGTGCCACCGCATGTTCACCATCTTCAATCACGATGACTTGGAAGCCGGCTTTAGTGAGGATTTCACCAATCAAATGACGCTCGGTTGCCGAGTCGTCCACCAACATAATTTTCTTAATAGCCATAATTCATTTCCTCTTTACGGGTGTGCATCAGCACGGTTTCGACAATGTTTTGTTTGTTAAATGGCTTGATGAGATATTGATCTGAGCCCACCAGCTTGCCGCGCGCGCGGTCAAACAAGGTGTCTTTACTGGTCAACATCACCACGGGAATATGCTTGAACTGCGGGTTGTTTTTAATCAGCGCGCAGGCCTGATAACCATCTAGACGCGGCATCATCACGTCGATAAAAATCAAATGCGGCTGATGCTCAACCACTTTAGACAAACCATCAAAACCATCTTCAGCCAAAGCGACTTCGCAGCCCGCTTGCTTCAAGAAAATTTCGCCGCTGCGGCGGATGGTGTTGCTGTCGTCTATCAGCACAACTTTAATGCCTGCTAAAGGCTGTTCTTCACTCACTTTGAGCTCCTCAATGTGCTGCGCACACTTGTTATGACTGACTTAAAAATTAAGCCCTGATAGTAGCCGACTTCATGAGATTTTGTCATACCCATTCACTTTTCCGAATGACAGACGGAGACTGTCATTCGGAAAAGCGCGTTTTAATGCCGCCAAAACTGCGGGGTAAATAAAATCAATACAGTAAAGATTTCCAAGCGTCCTACCAACATTGCGGTGGTACATACCCACGTTTGAAAGTCATTAAGCACGCCAAAGTTACTAGCGGGTCCAACCACGCCTAAGCCAGGGCCTGCGTTATTAATGCAGGCGATGATGGCGGAGAAGGCCGAAATAAAATCCAGCCCGCTCATCAGCAAAGCGAAGGTCAGCGTAACCACGGTCATAAAGTACAAAAAGATAAAGCCCAGCACCGCAAACACCACGTTATTTGGGATGACCGCGCCACCAATTTTCATCGGATTCACCGCCGCTGGATGCAGCAATTTGTGTAGTTCACGTCCACCTTGTTTGAACAAAATCAGCGTGCGTACCATTTTGATCCCGCCGCCCGTCGAGCCCGAACTCGCGACCACGCTACTCAACAACAGCATCCACATCGGCGCAAAAATCGGCCACAAATTAAAGTCTTGACTGGCAAAACCACAATCGGTCGCCACTGAAACCAAGTTAAAGCTGGCGTGGCGCAAGGCTGTCCAAAAACTTGGGTAAGTGCCTTGGTAATACAAAAATGCGCCTATCCCCACACAGCTCAGCAGCACCACTCCCACAGTCGCCAAGCCTTCTTTGTCATGTCCATACGGCTTAAAAGATTTGCCGCGCCACACCAAAAAATGCGTGGCGAAATTCATCGCAGCTATCAACATAAACACGATAAGTACGGCTTCAATCACGGGCGAATCAAAGTGTCCGACGCTCGCGTCATAGGTCGAAAATCCACCCAAACCCATTGCCGCGAAAGCATGGCAAATCGCATCCAACCAGTTCATTCCTGCGACTCTCAGCGCGGCGATACACGCCAAGGTAATCACCAAATACACCAACCATAAATTGCGCGCGGTTTCGGTGATGCGTGGGGTGAGCGCGGCATCTTTCATCGGGCCCGGCGTTTCGGCTTTGAACAATTGCCGTCCGCCGATGCCGAGCAGCGGCAAGATGGCAACCGCCAACACGATAATTCCCATGCCGCCTAACCAGTTCAGCTCGTGTCGCCAAATGTTGATGGCGGGCGGCAAATTTTCTAAGCCTGTCAGCACCGTCGCACCCGTGGTGGTCAAACCCGACATGGTTTCAAAATACGCATCAGTAAATGACAGGTCAGGCAGCACCAGCAGCAAGGGCAGCGTCGCCACCGCAGGCATCGCCGTCCACATCGCGACCACCAACAAATAGCCATGCCGAATCGACAATTCGCCGCGATGCCGATACGACACCAGCCACAACACCACGCCGATACTGGCGGTCGC
Source organism: Pseudomonadota bacterium (assembly GCA_046049345.1). Taxonomy (GTDB): domain Bacteria; phylum Pseudomonadota; class Gammaproteobacteria; order Burkholderiales; family Gallionellaceae; genus Gallionella. The sequence goes on from JBJORQ010000003.1 coordinate 51,959, forward strand.
CAACATGGCGTAAATAAAATCTATCGCGGTATTGTCGTGATAAATCAGCGAAGCCAGAATCGGCATGAGATAGGTGAGGCTAAAAACTGCCAGCATCAGCCCTAAGGCGTGAACTACGGTGAGAGTGCGCTTCATCAGAAAAAGCCCAGATTCACTTGGAATAATTTCTCGACTTTACCCACCATTTTTTTGTCGATGACAAACACGATGACGTGATCTTCGGCTTCGATGACTACGTCGTGATGACCGATGATGACTTCCTCGCGGCGCACTAATGCGCCGATAGTTGCACCACGCGGCAACTCGATTTCGTCGATGCGTCGCCCGACGATGCGCGATGATTTGCGATCGCCATGCGCGACCAACTCCAAGGCTTCCGCCGCGCCGCGTCGCAACGAATGCACCGCGACGACATCGCCTTGGCGCACATACGCCAACAGCGAACCGATGGTGACTTGCGCGGGCGACAGCGCGATGTCAATTTTGCCGCCCTGCACCAAATCGACATACGCGCTGCGGTTAATCAGCGCAATCACTTTGCGCGCGCCGCCTTGTTTTGCCAGCAGCGCAGACATGATGTTGTTCTCGTCATCATTAGTCAGCGCGCAAAACACATCAACTTCATCGACATGCTCTTGCTGCATCAATTTCTCGTCCGTACCGTCACCGTTCAACACCAAAGTGTTGCTCAAATCTTCTGCCAATTTAGCGCAGACTTTTTTGCTGAACTCGATGAGTTTGACTTGGTAAGTGTTTTCTAATGCCTTCGCCAAGCGTCGTCCGATATTGCCGCCGCCAACAATCATCACCCGCTTGGACGGCTTGTCCATACGGCGCATTTCGCTCAATACGCTACGGATATTTTTAGTTGCCGCGATAAAGAAAATTTCATCGCCGTCCTCGATAACTGTCGTGCCTTCGGGCGTAATGGCGCGGTCTTTACGGAAAATCGCCGCGACACGCGTTTCGACATTGGGCATGTGAGTGCGCATCAAACTTAAGGGCTGCCCCACTAAAGGGCCACCCGCAAAAGCTTTGACGGCAACTAATTTAATTTTTTTATCGGCGAATTCCAGCACCTGCAAGGCTTCAGGAAACTCGATGAGTTTGGTGATGTAGTCGGTGAGTATTTGTTCAGGGCAGATGGAGAAATCCACGCAAAAATTATCTTTGCTGAACACTTCGGGACGTTCTAAATACTCGGAGGCGCGGATGCGTGCGATACGCGTCGGGGTGTTGTACAAGCTCGCTGCCAGCTTGCACGCCAACATGTTGACCTCGTCGCTTTGTGTCACCGCCAACAACATATCGGTGTCGGCAATGCCTGCATTCTCGAGTACCGCCGGGTGTGAGGCATTGCCCGTCAAGGTGCGTAAATCCAAGCGATCTTGCAGTTGCTGCAATTTCAAACTATCCGAATCGACCACGGTAATGTCGTTGGCTTCGCCGACCAAACTTTCCGCTACTGAGGAGCCTACTTGCCCCGCACCCAAAATTAGAATTTTCACCGCGTGTCCCTGAAGGTAGTTCTAGTTAGTACGACTTAAAACAATGCTTGTCCTGCGCGATTTTTGATTTCCACTTTCCACGCACTGCGCACCAAATCCGCCACGCTGTCAGGCAAGGGCACATAGCCTAAATTGATCGCAATCGCATCACCGTTACGGTATGCCCAATCAAAGAATTTCAGCGTTTCCATTACATTCTCAGGCACACCAGGCACGCGCTCTAACACGATAAAAGTCGCACTCGTCATCGGCCAACTTTGTTTGCCCATTTGATTGCTGAGCGTTTCATTAAAGCCATTGCTGGCTGACCATTTGGCAGCACTCGCCGCTGCGCTAAATGAATTCACCTCAGCCTTAACAAACACCCCTTCGGCATTCTTTAACTTGATTGCGCTCAAATGCTTTTTCTGCAAATCAGCAAAGTCTATATAGCCAATGGCATTGGGGGTTGCGGCGATTTTCTGCGCCATCGCATCTTCACCTTCAACCTCCACGCCTATTTTCCAATCCAACACAAATCCTTCGCCACGCGCCGCTTTCCAATCCACGCTCACTTTGGACAAATAGTTGCTTAAATTAAATGTCGCGCCCGATTTATCACCGCGATGCAGCACGCTAATTGCTTCGTTAGGCAAGCTCAAATTTGGATTGAGCGCGCTAATCGCGGCATCATTCCAACGCGTAATTTTTCCCATAAAAATCGCCGCAAGCGTCACACCATCAAGCTGCATTTGATCGCTGCTCACGCCTTTCACATTCAGCGCGGGCACGACACCCCCAATCACAGACGGGAATTGCATTAAATGGTACTGATCTAATTCGGCTTTGCTAAAGGGCTTGTCGGACGCGCCAAAATCGGTACGCGCCGCGACAATTTCCGCTAAGCCCTTACCGGAACCCACTGCGGTATAAATCAACACCCCCTCGGATTGCGCTTTGTATGCCTTGCCCCACGCTTGATAAACCGTTTTAGGAAAAGACGCGCCCGCGCCAAAAAACGCCCCAGCTTGGGCAACAGAACTCAGTGCGAGGGCTGCACCGATGCCGCATCCGAATAATTTTTTATAGCTCATATTTATTTCCCCCGCTTAAATGCTAGGCACTGCGAATTTACCAAACCGCCTTACCCATCTTGTCTTTGATTTGCTGATGCCATGCAGCACGCACGCCATCGGCGACGCTGTCTGGCAAAGGCACATAGTGCAAACCGTTAGCCAACTCGTCACCGTTGCGATACGCCCAATCGAAAAATTTCAATGCTTCACGCGTGTGTTCCAGCAAAGTCGGCGTGCGTTCTAACAAAATAAAAGTCGCGGCCGTAATAGGCCAACTTTCTTTGCCCGCTTGATTCGTCAAAATTTCGTAATAACCCGTTGCCGCCGACCATTTAGCCGCCGCTGCCGCCGCCGCAAATGATGCCTCACCTGCACTCACGGCAACACCTTCACGGTTTTTCATGCGCGTCGAGGCCAGCCCTTTTTTCTGTATATCAGCCAAGTCCAAATAGCCAATCGAATTTGGTGTTTCGGCTATTTTTTTCGCCATACCGTCCGATTTCTCTACCGCCTCACCCACTGGCCATTGCACCGCCAAGCCCTCACCAATCGAGGCTTTCCATTCAGGACTGACCTTGCTTAAATAGTTGCTGAAGTTAAACGTCGTACCCGATTTATCCGTGCGATGTATCACCACAATTTCAGCATTCGGCAAAGCCAAACCAGGATTCAATGCCAGCACAGCAGGGTCGTTCCAGCGGCTAATTTTGCCGAGGAAAATGGCTGCCAGCGTGCCGCCATCCAACAACAAACGTCCATCCGCAATACCTTTGATATTGATGGTAGGCACCACACCACCAATCACCAAAGGAAATTGCATCAACTTATTTTTTTCCAGCTCGTCCAGCGTCATCGGTTTATCCGAGGCACCAAAATCGGTACGCGCTGCCAAAATTTCAGTGATGCCTTTACCCGAACCCACGGGGGTGTAAATCAACTTTTGCTGCGTTTGGCTTTGATACGCTTTACCCCACGCTTGATACACAGCATTAGGAAAGGTTGCCCCTGCCCCAAAAATGCTGTCAGCCTGCGCCGCACCAACCGCAATCAGTGCCCAAACGGCGACTATGCATAATTTAGCTTTCATATTTCCCTCTGTACTTATTGTTGGCGTATCCAATTTTTCCATTCAGCAAATACGCTCGCATCGCGAGCCGCCACCACCGAACGTTGCCACACATCGCCTTGCGCAAATTCATCTTGATCAATGCAACAGGCATACGAACCCGATTCTTCGCCGATTAACGCCCCTGCTGCGTAATCCCACAGCTTTTGGCCGCCATGTAAATACACGTCATAACGGCCTGTCGCGGTGTAACACCAGTCCAACGCACTTGCGCCAAAATTGCGTTGCGAAGCGTAAGGAGGATGAGCCGCAAATTTTTTCAGCAACTCTGGCGATAAGCGTTTCAAATCCACGCTAGCCAACGATTCGGCGAGGCTGCTAGCCGATTCACGCACCACTAATTTTTCACCGTTTAAGAACGCACCCTTGCCCGCTTCAGCAGCGAACAATTCATCAGAAACGGGGTTGTACACCACGCCAATGACAGATTTATGTTCGCGCAACAAGGCGACCGAGATTGCGAAATACGGTACGCCACGCACAAAGTTTGACGTGCCATCAATTGGGTCTATGCACCACAAGCCGTCATAGCCCGCTTCCCAAATAGCGCGCTGCTCAGCATCCGACATTTCTTCGCCCAACACCGGCACATTCACAATCGCTTGCAGTTTTCTAATCAGCGCGGCTTGCGCGGCGGTGTCAGCTTCGGTGCATAAACTGCCATCGCTTTTCACCTGACGAGTGACCTTGTGGTAGCGCGGCATCACTTCTTCAGCCGCAACTAATTTAACCGCTGCAACAACGGCTTTCAGCACGGCGGTCATACCTTTTGGGGCGGGGGATTTCAAGCTAACTTCCATTTATTCTGACTTCCATTTGATTGAGCAACCCATGCTGGCGATTTGCTCAGCTGGGCCGATTCCTGTTTGTGCAACGTGTAACATCGCATTAAATAAATCACGCGGGGCATCGAGTGCGGCTTCTTTACGCGATGCGTCTAAGCGACCGCGATATTGCAATTCCAACTTGGCATTAAAGCCAAAGAAATCGGGCGTACACACCGCATCGTAATTTTTTGCGATTTGCTGTGTCTCGTCGATAACGTAAGGAAAGGGATAGTTGTACTGTTGCGCGATGCTGCGCATATTCTCGAATGAATCTTCTTCGTAATCAGCGGGGTCATTGGACATAATTGCAATGCTGTTAATGCCCTGCGCTTTCAGCTCTAGCGTGTCGCGCACGATGCGGTCGCGAATAGATTTCACATACGGGCAATGGTTGCAAATGAACATGATTAACAAGCCATTTTTACCCGCTGCGTTAGCGAGGCTGTAGCGCACCCCGTCCACACCTAGCAAATCAAAATCGGGAGCTTTCCAACCAAAGTCGCACAACGGCGGCTGCAAACTAACCATGACACCATCTCCTAAAATTTTTCTGCTGATTTTTTTGAGGCGCGATATTATCACGGGCTAGCTAGTTAAAGGCAGTCGCTAGTCCGTAGCACCTAGTTACCACAAGCTCGCTTCGACTACCGACTACCGACTAACGACTAACGACTAACGACTACTTGCTACCACCTAAAACCCCATGCCACGTTTTTATTGCCCCGCCCCTATCCCTCATTCTGGCAACTTTGATTTGCCACCCGACGCTGCGCATCACGCCGCGCGGGTGTTGCGTTTACGCGTCGGCGATAGCGTCGAGATTTTTGATGGGCAAGGCACGGAATGCCACGGCGTGATTGCCGATTTAACGGGGAAGCGCGTGGTGTTGGGCGAGTTAAAAGCGGTCGATGCAATGCGCGAATCCCCGCTACACACGTTGCTGGGACAGGCTTTGTGCAGCAGCGAAAAAATGGATTGGATTATCCAAAAAGCCACCGAGTTGGGCGTGAACGAAATTCAGCCGCTCGATACCAAGCGCAGCGTCGCCCGACTGTCTGCTGAGCGCGCCGAAAAACGCATGGCGCATTGGCAACAAGTGGCGATTGCCGCGTGCGAACAGTGTGGACGCAACACCCTGCCGATAATTCACCCGCCGCTAGACATCATGGTGTGGCTGCAAGCCATGCGTGACCAGCCTTACAGCCGTTTCATCTTGCTGCCCACTGGCGCGCAATCGCTACACACCCAAGCCCACCCAGTTGAAAAAGCGGTGCTAATCATCGGCGCGGAAGGCGGCTTTACCAAAGCCGAGAGCGACAGCGCGTTGAGCTGCGGCTTCACCCCCATCCGCCTAGGTGCGCGCGTGTTGCGCACCGAAACCGCCGCGCTGGCAGGACTCACTGCCTTGCAAATGCAGTGGGGAGATTTCTTCTAACTTTATAGGCGTAGGGGCGTATGGCAATACCCCATTTTTTCGATGCCACAAATTCTTCAAAGGGCGTATTGCCATACGCCCCTACCACCCACCAAAAAGTTGCGGCATGATGCGCGCATCATTTAGAGAGACTCATCATGCCTATCAAAACTTCTCCCGCTGCTTTCGTTGCTTGGTTTCGTTCCGTCGCGCCCTATATCAACGCCTTTCGCGGCAAGACTTTTGTCATTGCGTTTGGCGGCGAAGTGGTTGCCGATGGCAAATTTGTTGAACTCACCCACGACTTTAATTTGCTCGCCAGCCTAGGCGTGCGCTTGGTGTTGGTGCATGGCGCGCGCCCGCAAATTGAGGCGCATTTAGCCAAAAATAATCTGGGCGACAGCTATCACCAAGGCATCCGCATGACTGACGCGCAGACCTTGCAATGCGTCAAAGAAGCCGTCGGACGGGTGCGCTTGGAGATTGAAGCGTTGCTGTCGATGGGCTTGGCGAATTCACCGATGGCGAACGCTGACATTCGCGTGGCGGGTGGCAATTTCATCACCGCGCGTCCCATCGGCGTGATTAACGGCGTGGATTTGCAACACACTGGCTGCGTGCGCAAGGTCGATGTCGCCGCGCTCAATGACCGTATGGAATTTGGTGAGGTGGTGTTGCTTTCGCCGTTAGGATTTTCGCCCACAGGCGAGGTGTTCAACCTCACCTTGGAAGACATCGCCACCGCCACCGCGATTGCCTTGGATGCCGACAAATTATTATTTCTGATGGACACCGACGGCGTGCAAAATCAGCTGGGCGAGTTGCTCAAAGAGCTCACCGTCAGTCAAGCACAAGCGGTGTTGGCGGGCAAACGCAAACTGCCCGATGACGTGAACTTGTTTTTGCCCTGCGCGATACGCGCTTGTGAAGCGGGCGTAGCGCGGACGCATTTGATTAGTCGCCACACCGATGGCGCGGTGCTGCAAGAATTATTCAGCGCAGAGGGCATCGGCACGATGGTGGTGGAAAGCACTCTGAACACCTTGCGGGCAGCGACGATTGAAGATGTCGGCGGCGTGTTGCAACTACTGAGGCCGCTGGAAGAACAAGGCATTTTGGTCCGCCGTTCGCGCGAATTATTGGAGCGCGAAATCGCCAGATTTGTGGTGTTGGAACACGACCATCGCATCGTCGGCTGCGCCGCGCTCTATCCGTTTCCTGACGAAGCCGCTGCCGAATTAGCCTGCCTCGCGGTGGATGAATCATGTCGCGACCGAGGCTATGGCGAAGCGATTTTGAACTACATGGCGGAGCTGGCGAAAGCGCAAAAACTCAAGAAGTTATTTGTGTTAACCACTCGCACCGCGCACTGGTTTGTAGAACGCGGCTTCGTTGAAAGTGATGTCACCGCCTTACCCGCGCAGAAAAAATCCCTCTACAACTATCAGCGCAAATCCAAAGTGTTTATGCGCAAAACCTAGGCATTGAGTTTGTCCAACAACTCACGGATTTTGAGTGGGTCATCGGCACGCAGAATTTTTTGGGTGAGCGTGCTCAAGTCCGCCAAGCTGCTGGTCAAGACGCGTTGCTTAATGACAGGGACTTGCGCGGGACTCATGGAAAATTGACGCAGCCCTAAGCCTAAAAATAAGCGCGTATAAGCCAGCTCGCCCGCCATCTCACCGCACACCGAAATCGGCACGCCAAATTTATTTGCGGTGGAAATCACATGCGCTAACAAGTGCAGCACGGCAGGATGTAGCGGGTCGTACAAGTGCGCGACTTCTTCATCGGTGCGATCGATCGCCAACGTATATTGAATTAAATCGTTAGTGCCAATCGACAGAAAATCGAGCTTTTTGGCGAACACGGTGAGTGCCAAAGCGGCGGCGGGGATTTCTATCATGCCGCCGATTTTTACGTCTTTATCGTAGGGAATATGTTCCGCATCCAAAGCTTGTTTAGTCGCCTCGATAAACTGCAAAGTCTGATTGATTTCTGCCGCGCCCGACAACATTGGCACCAGAATTTTGACGTTGCCGTAATGCGTGGCGCGCAGTAAAGCGCGGAGTTGGGTGCGGAATAATTGCGGTTCGGCAAGGCATAAACGAATCGCGCGCAAGCCCAGCGCAGGATTATTGGCGACGCGTTCTGCGCCCTTGATTTGTTTGTCCGCGCCCAGGTCAAACGTGCGGATGGTGACGGGCTGTCCGTCCATGCCTTCGGCGACGGCTTTGTAGGCTAAAAATTGCTCTTCTTCGTCGGGCAACACATCGCGATTCAAAAATAAAAACTCGCTGCGGAATAAGCCGATGCCCGTTGCGCCATGTTCTTTCACTTCCGATAAATCATCGGGTTTTTCGATGTTGGCGTGTAGCTCAATCAGCGTGCCGTCCAAGGTGTTAGCGCGCGCGCCGCGCAAGCGTTTAAGCTTTTTGCGATCTAGTTCCCACGCGCTTTGGCGCAGTTTGTATTCCGCCAAAATCGCCTTGTCGGGATTGACGATTAACACGCCTTGCTCGCCATCCAAAATCAGCAAATCGTCTTCGCGGATTAGCTCACGCGCATGATGTAAACCAACCACACACGGCGTATTAAGGCTACGCGCGACAATCGCGGTGTGCGAAGTCGCACCGCCTAAATCAGTGATGAACGCGGCGTATTGCTGCGGCTTGAATTGAATTAAATCAGCGGGACTTAAATCGTGCGCGACCAAAATCATTTCTACATCGTGACGTACGGGTGCGGGCTGATGCCCTGGCTGCCCCAATAATTGCTTGAGCAAACGCACCGCAACTTGCTTCACATCAAGCTGACGTTCGCGTAAATACGCGTCTTCAAACTCATCGAATTGCGCCACCAAAATTTCGGTCTGCGTCTTCAATGCCCACTCAGCATTGCAGTGCTCGCGCGCTATCATTTCGCGCGGCGCAACACTCAACAACGGGTCTTCCAAAATCATCAAATGCAATTCGAGAAACGCATCAAATTCAGCAGCGGCGTATTGCGGGCGATTGCTGCGCAAGGTCATAAATTCCTGCCGCGCCGCCAATAATGCCGCATCAAAACGCGCCATTTCTTCGGGAATTAAATGCGCCGGTAAGTTGTAGTGCAACACTTCCAGCGAGGTGTGAGACAGCAAATGCGCGTGCCCAATCGCGATGCCGCTAGAGACGGCGATGCCATGCAGGGCAAAGGTCATTCACCTTCTCCGAAGTAGTCATTGATAAGCGCGACTAATGCTTGCATCGCCGCTTCCTCATTTTCGCCATTGGTTTCGATGCCTATGGTCACGCCTTTGGCGGCCGCCAACATCATCACGCCCATGATGCTTTTCGCATTCACGCGGCGCGTGTTGCGCGTCAACATCACTTCGCATTTGAAGCTCGATGCGAGCTGCGTGAGCTTGGCGGACGCGCGTGCGTGCAGCCCTAGTTTGTTAATAATCAATACGTCTTGTTGTTGCATGGTTGACCTTTATAAATCCGAATTCATATAAACGATGCACTCGCGCCCGCCTTCAACGGCAAGCTGCGCAAGGGCTGGCAAGGTGGTGGTGGGATGACACACCACGCGCAACAGCATGGGTAAATTCACCCCTGCCACACCAATTACGCGCTCGGCATGACAAAGCTGGCGACCGATATTGGACGGCGTGGCACCAAACACATCCGCCAAAATCAACACCCCGCTGCCGTTATCGAGCTGCTTAATTAAGGCCTCACCCTCGGCTAATTTGTGTTGCGGATTATCGTCCGCCAACACCGACAATACCTTGAGATGACTGGGCGCAGCCCCCAGCACATGCTTGACACAATCGACCAAGCTGTCGCCTAGGCCATTGTGTGTCACCAACAAAATTCCAACCATTTGCAGACCTCTAATTTCATTTTCGTAGGGTGAGCAAGCTCCATCTGCCCACCCTACTCACTAACGGTATTATTTTTATCCAAAAACTCTAAGCGGGTTTTTAATTCTTCGGTGATATGCACGCGTCCTTGCTCATCAATCAACATCGCCGACTCTAAATTCATCAGCTTGGCAGCATTGCGCCAACCCTTTACACCCGATATAAACAAAGGCTTAGAAGCCGCATCAGATAACACGCCGGCATTTTTACCAGAGGTCAAAATCGTCACGGCTTGCACGGCTTGCATGGGATAACCAGTGCGCGGATTGATGAGGTGGCAATAACGTATCGCGCCCAACATAAAGTAGCGTTGATAGTCGCCCGACGTGCCGATAGCCTCGCCGTCGTGCAGCTCCAAACTCGCCAACGCACTGGCTTTGCGCGGATGTTGGATGCCCACGCGCCAACTGCGTTTGCCGTTTTGCCCCAACGCCATAATGTTGCCGCCGATATTGATGAGCGCGTTGTGGATGCCGCGTTCGCGCAAAATTTTTGCCGCGCTATCCAGCGCGTAGCCTTTGGCGTAGCCGCCTAAATCTAATTGCACAGCAGGATTTTTACTCTCGATGCGACCGTGGTCTATGCTCAAATCGCTCATCTGCGGATTCGCGGCGACTAATTTTGCCAGCTCATTTTGGTCGGGTTGCACGGGCTTAAAGTCATCGGCATGAAAACCCCACAGCCCAACCAGTCCGCCGATGGCGGGGTTGAACATGCCGTGGGATTGTTTAGAGAATTGCGCCGCGTTTTGCACGATGTTCACCAACTCACTCGACACGGCCGCAGATTCGCCGCGCGCTAACGCGGCGTTGAGTTCGCTTAATTCGGATGGCTGCCAAGCGTGCAACATGCTGTGCAAGCGTTGGAACTCTTGCAGCACCGCAGCGACGGCTAACTTGGCATCCGCTTCAGGCGCGTCCGCGATGCTGACTTCCACCAGCGTGCCGAACACATAGCCTTGCTCTTGATAAACCGGCGTGACTTTTTCGGTGCAGGCAGTAAGGGAGAGTGCGAGTAAAACGATGCGCCACATCAGGAATTTTCCGCCGCTTCGATTTCCAACGCCGCTGCCAACAAGGCTAAACGCGCCACTACCCCGTAAGCGTAAAAGCGATTTGGCGTGTCGTCGGGGGCGCAATCGGGATTGGGCAAAGAGCAGCATGACTCAAACGCCAGCGGCACAAATTGCATTCCCGGCGCGTTGAGATTTTCGTCGATGCCGCGCCCCGTGTGGACGCGATAAAAGCCGCCGACGACGTAGTGATCGACCATATAAATCACGGGTTCAGCGACCGCTTCGTTGATATTTTCAAAGGTGTAAACGCCTTCTTGTATCAACACATCGCTGACTTCTTGGCCTTCTTTAATCACCGCCATTTTGTTACGTTGTTTGCGATTCAGCGCGGTAATTTCACTGGCATTTTTCACCGTCATAATACCCATGCCATAGGTTCCCGCGTCAGCTTTGACGATGACAAACGGCTCCGATTTCACACCGTATTCGGCGTACTTAATGCGGATTTTGGCGAGCATCAGTTCGACTTTTTCCGCCAAACAATCCAAGCCAATTTGCTCCTGAAAATTGATGTCAGTACAGGTGTCAAAATAGGGA
>JBJORQ010000004.1:0-36238 GCA_046049345.1 Pseudomonadota bacterium
ACTATAGTTCTAGTTAGAACTAAATGTCAGCCGCAATGTTAAGCAAAACCTTTCTGCCGCTGTTGCGCGAATTAGCCGACACCTACCAAACCTTCCAAGCGTATTCCGCCGCGCATATTCGCACGCTGGAGCTAACCCCCGCGCAATTCGACATCATCGCCACTTTGGGCAATACGCAAGGTTTTTCGCCGTCCGAACTGAGCCAAAAAACCTTGATTACCAAAGGCACGCTGACGGGTGTGATCGACCGCTTGTGCGACAAAGGACTGGTAACACGGGTAGCTGCAGCTGGCGATGGACGCGGCTATTTGATTCAACTGACGAAGCGCGGCGAAAAACTATTCGCTAAAATTTTCCCTGAGCATTTAGCGCATTTGCAGCCCGTTTTCGCGCAGCTCAAAAATAAAGACATCACCGCACTCACCGCGCAATTAGCGCAATTGCGCAACGCCTTTAGCAGCCAAAAATAGGAGGCACTATGTCCGCAGCAAACACTTACAGCCGCACCGCGATGACCTTACATTGGCTGATGGCCACGCTGATTTTTGCGGCGTTCCCGTTGGGCGTTTATATGTCCGACTTAAAATTTTCGCCGCTCAAATTGCAACTGGTCAGTTATCACAAATGGCTCGGCGTAACGATTTTTCTGTTGCTGCTAGTGCGCTTAGCTTGGCGGCTACGCCATACGCCGCCTGCTTTAGCGTGGCGCATCGCGGCCTGGCAACAACGCGCCGCGCACGCGGTGCATCAAATTCTGTATGGCTTATTGGTGGCGATTCCGCTCAGCGGCTGGTTAATGAGTTCGGCTAAAGGCGTGCCCGTGGTGTATTTCGGTTTAGTGCAATTACCCGATTTAATCAGCAAAGATAAAGCGCTCGGGCAACTGCTGGAAAATATCCATGCCTCACTCAATTACGCTTTACTGGGCTTGGTTTTGTTGCATGTTGCCGCCGCGCTCAAACATCATTTTTTAGACAAAGACGACACCTTGGCGCGCATGTTGCCGCAGTTAAAAAGGAGCTCGAAATGAAAGTCTGGCTAATGAGTTTTTGCTTATTCAGCTTGGGCGCGCACGCGCTGGAATTTAACGACGTTAAAACCGCGCAAAGCAGCGTGGCGTTTGGCTATAAACAAATGGGCGTGCCGCTGTCGGGCAGTTTCGCCAAGTTCGCCATTATTGCGAATTTTGACCCGGCTAAACCACAAACTGCCGCCGCCAAAATCGACATCGCGCTGGCGAGCATAGACACGGGCAACGACGACGCAAACGACGAAGTGAAAGATAAAGCCTGGTTCAACACCGCACAATTTCCTAGCGCGCAATTCGTCGCGAGCAGCATTAAGGCACTCGGCGGCAATCGTTTTGAAGCGCGCGGGAAATTAACCATCAAAGGTAAAACATTGGATGTCGTCGCACCCTTTACTTTTCAGCAAACAGGATTGCAAGGCATATTCGACGGGGCTGTAACGATTAACCGTTTGGATTACGCCATCGGCACCGGCTTGTGGGCGGACGTGTCCACGGTCGCGAACGAAGTCAGCATCAAATTTCATTTTGTCGCCAGCAGTAAACCGTAATAACTATTTTTTAACCTAGGAGAATTACCATGAAAAAAATCATCGCCCTCGCCGTCGCCGCTAGTTTTTCCAGTGCTGCGTTTGCGGCTTCTGAAACTTACAACATTGAGCCGTCACACAGCATGGCGCGCTTTGAATATAGCCATCTGGGTTATTCGATGCAGCAAAGTCGCTTCGACAAAACCAGTGGAAAAATCACCTTGGACCGCGCCGCCAAAACAGGTTCGGCGGACATCGTGATTGACACGACATCGGTCAATACAGGCTCGGCATTGTTTAACGAGCATATACAAAAAGACGATTTGCTCGACACCGCACACTTCCCCTCCATCACCTTCAAATCGCATGACTTCAAATTTGATGGCGATAAATTGGTCGCGGTAAATGGCGACTTGACCATCAAGGGCATCACTAAAGCAGTGACGCTGACGGTTAATTCGATGTTGTGTATGCCTCACCCCATGCTGAAAAAAGATGCCTGCGGCGTGACCGCGACAACCCAAATCAAACGCACTGAATTTAACGCTGGCAAGTACGCCCCGTATGTCAGCGATGAAGTGACACTGACAATCCCCGTGGAAGCCATCAAAGAATAATTCAAGACACCCGAACGATTCTGTTCAAACTTAACAACACTAACGGTCGCCATTCACTTGGTGACTGTTTTTTTCGCCCCGACAAAAAAGCCGTCGCGAGCGCAGATTGCTTACGTCGCACACGGCATTTGCCAGTAAAATCGCGCCTTATTTTTTCGCCCCACCGTCATCATGCGTAAACCTCTACAACTCGTCATGCCTATGCTGCTTGCCGCTTGCGCGGCGCAGGCTGAAAGTGAGCAGGATTATTTGCAAGAGTTCCCTGTGGTGTTAAGCGCGTCGCGTTTGACACAGCCTTTGTCCGAAGCACCCAATGCGATGACGGTGATTGACCGCACCATGATTAGCGCATCTGGATTTCGCAGTCTTGCCGATGTATTTCAGTTAGTGCCAGGCATGTATGTCAGCTACGACAAAGGTGCGCAGCCCATCGTCTCTTATCACGGCACATGGGATCAGTACGCGCGCGCCATGCAAGTTTTAATCGACGGACGCAGCGTTTATATGCCGCCGACCAGCATGGTGGATTGGGCAGCGTTGCCGATTGTGTTGTCCGACATCGAACGCATTGAAGTGATCAGGGGGCCTGCTGCAGCCTCGTATGGTGCGAATTCGGTGCATGGCGTGATTAACATCATCACCCGCGATGCGGGCGCGCAACACGGCAGCTCAGTGGCAATCACACGCGGCACAAAAGGCATCAACGATGTGCAAGGGCAATTTGGTGCGCATAGCGAAAAATTCGATTACCGCATGACCTTGGCGTACGCCGCTGACAACGGTTATGACGAGCGTACTGCGACGCATTTACCTAGCATCACCGCCGTTAATTTGCATAACGGCAACGACAGCAATCAAGCACGTCTGCTCAATTACCGCGCCACTTATGACCCCAGCAATCGCGATAATTTTGATGTGCAGATTGGTGCGAATCGCGATGTGCAAGGCGCGGGATTTAATCTCAACACCGATGCAACGAACCCGAATCACGATCTCATTCTCAGCAATAGTTTTCAGATGCTGACTTGGTTGCATCAAACCGATAACGCTGGCGAAATCAGCACGCGCATGTCGCATACGCGTAATAGCAGCCGCGAAATTTTCAACTTATCGCCACCTGTCGTTCCGATTGTGCAGACCGTCAATCAAGCTATTTCGGCTGATCGCAGCTTATTCGCTCTGCAACATAATCTGCCGCTGGGAACGCGCAATCGCTTGGTGTACGGCGCAGAAATTGCGCAAGAACAGGTCGCCAATTACACCGCTTTTCCGCTTAGACAACCGAGTGTGCAGAGCAATCAAATCCATCTGCAAACCACGCGAGTCTTTGCCCACGACGAGCAACGCTACACCGAGCAACTGCTCAGCAACTTAGGCGGCATGTGGGAAAACGACGGCATGGGGAGCACCAAATTTTCACCGCGTGGCTCGCTGAATTATCACCTCACGCCTGAACACACCCTGCGCATCGGCGCGTCGGTCGCTTATCGCAGCCCCTCTTTAACGGAGAATTACAACGCGGTGGTTTCCGCTTATCCAATCGGCGCGCGCTTCGTGGTCGGCGGCACGTCACTGCATCTCGCTGCGGAAAAAATTCTGTCGCGTGAAATTGGCTATTTAGGGCAATTTAATGAGCGTGCCAGCTCTTTAGACGTGCGCATTTTTAACGACCAGTTTGGTGAGGGGATTTATTTCAACAACGCCAAAGGCGCGTTCAGCAACGGGGCGGCAGGCAACTACAACGGCTTTGAAAGCGCGCTTAAACATAGCTTCAGCCGCGATACCAGTTTGACCTTAAATTGGGGGCGAGAATTTGCCCATAGCAATGCCAATGCCCTTGCCGGCAAAGGCGATTTAGTCGCCCTGAGCTTGCCGACCAATGTCATTAGCGCGCTGTTCGCACAACACTTTGCCAATGACTTTAGCTATAGCGCGGCTTACTACCAACAGTCGGTTGCACGTGGCATTTATTCGCAGCCTTATGACACCCAACCCTTCCATCGCCGCGTTGATTTACGCCTAGCACAAGGCTTCAAAAAACTGCTCGGCGTGGATGGCGAAGTTGCTTGGGTGATACAAAATTTATTCAACGACAACTACACAGAATACGTCGCCAAAAATGTCTTCAACCAACGCAGTTATGTCACGCTGAAACTCGATTTTTAATGTGCTCCTAGCGTTCTAAATTGCCACAACACCCTCTGTAGGAGCGCAATAAATTGCGCCCCTACAGAATTCGCGATGGAATTGCGAGCCCGCAGTACATTTAGATGCCAGGGATACAGACTCACTAGACCAATCACTATGCCCAGCAAACACCACAATCTTGCCGTACTCGCACCCGAACGCGCCAAGTCCATCCCCCCGCAAATGTACCAAGTGCTGCTACATAACGACGACTACACCACCATGGAATTTGTCATCGAAGTACTGCGCAAATTTTTTGCTATGGATGCGGAACGCGCACAAAATATCATGCTCAAAATTCATAACGAAGGACGGGCAATTTGCGGCGTTTATAGCCGCGATGTTGCCGAAACTAAAGTCGCGAATGTCAGCGCGTTTGCACAACAACAACAGCATCCGCTACGATGCAGCATGGAGGAAACAAAATGATTGCCCAAGAACTAGAAGTCAGTCTGCACATGGCTTTCATCGCCGCGCGTCAGCAACGCCACGAATACATTACCGTCGAACATTTGCTGTTAGCGATGTTGGATAACCCATCCGCCGCACCAATTTTGCGCGCCTGCAAAGTTGATCTTGAAGAGCTGCGTGTCGCCATTCAAACCTTCATCGACAGCCATACACCCGTCGTCCCCGGCGATGCCGATGCCGACACGCAACCCACGGTAGGCTTTCAACGCGTGATACAGCGCGCCATTTTACATGTGCAATCCGCCAACAAAAAAGAAGTGTTAGGAGCCAACATTTTGGCAGCCTTGTTTGGTGAAAAAGATTCGCACGCGGTGCATTTTTTAACCGAACGCGGCGTGTCGCGCCTAGATGTCATCAACATGCTCATCAACGGCATTAACCCTGAAGCCCCCGCCGCCCCTGCTGCTGCGCCGACCGAAACCGCCCCGCCTGCAAGTGACGACAGTGCCTTAAAAAATTACACGCTGGATTTAAATGCGCACGCCTTGGCGGGCAAAGTTGACCCGCTAATTGGTCGCGACACCGAGCTGGAACGCGTTATTCAAACACTGTGCCGTCGTCGCAAAAATAACCCACTGTTGGTGGGCGAAGCGGGCGTAGGCAAAACCGCCATCGCCGAAGGTTTGGCGCGCCGCATCGTGGAGGACAACGTGCCTGACATTCTCAAAGATGCACGCGTTTATTCGCTCGACATGGGCGCGTTATTGGCGGGAACAAAATATCGCGGCGACTTTGAACAACGCCTCAAAGCGGTGTTAAAAGAGCTCAATGATTTGCCCGGTGCGATTTTATTTATCGACGAAATTCACACCATGATAGGCGCGGGTGCGGCATCTGGCGGCACCATGGACGCGTCTAATTTGCTCAAGCCTGCGCTGTCGAATGGCACGCTTAAATGTATCGGCGCGACCACTTATCAAGAGTATCGCGGCATCTTTGAAAAAGATCACGCGCTGTCGCGTCGCTTCCAAAAAGTCGATGTGCCTGAGCCTACCGTCGAGCAAACCATCGCAATTTTGAAGGGCTTGAAAACGCGTTTTGAAGAACATCACGGCGTGAAATTTAGCGCATCTGCTATCACCGCAGCTGCCGAATTATCAGCACGCTACATCAACGATAGACACTTGCCCGACAAAGCGATTGATGTGTTGGATGAAGCGGGCGCGGCGCAACGGGTATTGCCCAAATCGAAACAGAAAAAGCTCATCGGCAAACACGAAATCGAAGAGATTATTTCTAAGATTGCGCGCATCCCACCGCGCACGGTATCGAACGACGATCGCAATAGTTTGAAGACGCTAGATCGCGATTTGAAAGCCGTAGTGTTCGGGCAAAACAAGGCAATCGACGCGCTCGCCACCGCTATCAAAATGTCGCGCAGCGGCTTAGGCAATCCGCAAAAACCGATTGGTAGCTTCTTGTTTTCGGGGCCAACCGGTGTGGGTAAAACCGAGGTCGCCAAGCAGCTCGGTTTCATCATGGGCATGCCGCTGCATCGCTTCGACATGTCCGAATACATGGAGCGTCACGCGGTGTCGCGCTTAATCGGTGCGCCGCCTGGCTACGTTGGCTTTGACCAAGGCGGCTTGCTCACCGAGATGATCAGCAAACAGCCGCACGCGGTGTTGTTGCTGGACGAAATCGAAAAAGCGCATCCCGATATTTTCAACATTTTGTTGCAAGTGATGGATCACGGCACGCTCACCGACAACAATGGACGCAAGGCAGATTTCCGCAATGTGGTGATTATTATGACTACCAACGCGGGCGCGGAAGCCTTGAACAAAAGCCAGATTGGCTTCGCAAAAGTGAACACCAGCGGCGATGAAATGATCGACATCAAACGCACTTTTACGCCCGAATTCCGCAACCGTTTGGACGCGGTAATTTCTTTCGCGCCGCTCGATCACGAAGTAATTTTGCGCGTGGTGGATAAATTCTTAATGCAGCTCGAAGAACAGTTACACGAGAAAAAAGTTGAGGTGATTTTCACCGACGCACTCAAAGATTATTTAGGCAAACACGGCTTTGATCCGAAGATGGGCGCCCGCCCGATGGCGCGCTTAATACAAGACACCATCCGCAGCGCGCTGGCGGATGAACTGCTGTTTGGTCGTCTCGCCAGCGGCGGCAAAGTAACCGTAGATGTGGTGAATGAGAAAGTGCAACTCAGCTTTCAAGACGAAGTGGTGGCTGCATAAATTTTCAACTTAGCAATAAAAAAGGCAGTCCAGATGGGCTGCCTTTTTTATTGTTCGTGGCACTAGAAAGTCTAGCTTACCAGCCTGATTCACGTTCGGGCGTCGCGCTAATTTTATGGATAGATAAATCCGCACCATTAAATTCCTCTTCCGCATCCAAGCGTATGCCCACCCATTTTTTCAACACCGCGTACACCACATAGCCACCAACGAACGCAATACTGATGCCCATGAGCGTGCCAATAAGTTGCGACATAAAACTAATGCCGCCAATGCCGCCCAAAGCTTTCATGCCAAAAATGCCTGCCGCGATACCGCCCCACGCGCCGCACAAACCGTGCAACGGCCAAACGCCCAGCACGTCGTCAATTTTCCAGCGATTTTGTGTCAGCGTGAACATCACCACAAATAATCCACCTGCCACCCCACCCACTACCAACGCGCCAATAGGGTGCATTAAATCAGAGCCTGCGCACACCGCGACCAAGCCTGCTAAAGGGCCGTTATGCAAGAAGCCAGGGTCGTTTTTACCGAACCATAACGCGGTCAGTGTGCCGCCCACCATTGCCATCAGCGAATTCACTGCGACTAAGCCGCTAATGTTGCCTATGGTTTGCGCCGACATCACATTGAAGCCGAACCAGCCCACCGTGAGTATCCATGCGCCTAAAGCCAAGAAGGGAATACTAGACGGCGGATGCGCCGACACGCGCCCTTCTTTGTTGTAGCGACCGCGTCGCGCACCTAACAGCAGCACCGCCGCCAAAGCGACCCAGCCGCCTACCGCGTGCACCACGACCGAGCCTGCAAAATCGTGAAACTCTGCGCCAAAGCTGGCGTGCAGCCAATCCTGAACACCGAAGCGATGATTCCAAGCGATGCCTTCAAAGAAGGGATAAACAAAACCGACCAACATAAAGGTCGCTGCCATTTGCGGATTGAATTTGGCGCGTTCCGCGATGCCGCCCGAGACGATGGCGGGAATGGCGGCAGCGAAAGTCAACAAGAAGAAAAACTTAACCAGCTCATAACCATTTTTAGCCGCCAATTCTTCTGCGCCCGCAAAAAAATTCACGCCGTACGCGACCATGTAACCGATGAAAAAATACGCCAAAGTCGAAACTGCAAAGTCGGTGAAAATTTTCACCAGCGCGTTGACCTGATTTTTTTTACGCACCGTGCCTAATTCTAAAAAGGCAAATCCCGCGTGCATCGCCAACACCATAATCGCGCCCAGCAAAATAAATAATGCGTCATGGCTGCTTGCTAAGTTTTCCATCGTTTTCTCCTATTCTTGCAAAAGCGGTTATTAACGCAAGATGCGTTCCAATTTTTTAAGTGCTTGACGCGAAACAGTATGAAAGTTTTTAGTTCAGAAATATAAAGATAGTCACGTGCCGTTATGGTGCGGTTTTATGCGTCATGCACGAGAGGAAGCACTGAGTTGGTGCACGTCAATTAAAGCAAGCCGCGCTCCGCAAATGACAGCGTCGCGCCACCCGCCACAATAAAATGATCCAACACGCGCACCTCCACTAAAGCCAATGCCTGCTTGAGGATACTGGTGATAAGTTCGTCGGCGTGACTGGGTTCGGCAACACCTGATGGATGGTTGTGCGTGAAGATAACCGCAGCGGCATTGTGCGCCAGCGCGCGCTTCACCACCTCGCGCGGATAGACGCTGGTTTGACTGAGAGTGCCTTGAAATAACTCTTCTACGGCTAACACGCGATGTTGCGTGTCGAGAAATAAAGCGACGAAAACTTCCTGCTGGCGTGAGCGTAACAACAGTTGCAAATAGTCGCGCACCGCACGCGGCGCATTCAAAATATCGCCCGTTTGCAATTGCTCTTGCAAGGCGCGCCGCGACATTTCCAACACTGCTTGCAACTGCACAAATTTGGCCTGCCCCATGCCATGCACCACGCAAAAATCTGCCTCGCTGGTGGCAAATAATTGAGTGAGCGTACCAAAGCGATTGAGCAACTCGCGCGCCAAATCCACCGCGCTTTTACCCACCACTCCCGTGCGCAAGAAAATCGCCAACAACTCCGCATCGGACAACGCCGCCGCGCCTTTGTGTAACAACTTCTCGCGCGGTCTATCGCCTTCTGGCCAGTCTGTAATAGACATAAAATCTCCCTTCAATCGACAACACGCCAAAGTGTGCATAAACATCCTCAGCTTCCTTACTCATTTAATTTCTTGCCGCTTGCGCTTAGCACACCAACTCATACGCTTTCTTGTAAGATGCGCGCCATTATGAAACAAGCTCAAACAAAACGCATCGTGCTGGGCATTACTGGCGGTATAGCGGCTTATAAAGCGGCAGAATTATTGCGTCTGCTGATGAAGCAAGGTATCGGAGTGCAAGTGGCGATGACCGAAGCCGCCACGCATTTCATTACACCGACCACGCTGCAAGCCTTGTCGGGACAGCCTGTGTTTACTTCGCAATGGGATGAGCGCGAGGCAAACGCGATGACTCATATCAATTTAAGTCGCAGCGCAGATGCCATCGTCATCGCTCCCGCCAGTGCCGATTTCATTGCCAAATTAGCGCATGGATTAGCCGATGATTTGCTTTCAACTATGTGTTTAGCGCGCAATTGCCCGCTGATTATCGCGCCCGCCATGAACCGCGAGATGTGGCTAAATGCGGCGACGCAACGCAACATTACGCAACTGATTAGCGATGGCGTACAAGTTTTAGGGCCTGATAGCGGCGTGCAGGCGTGTGGCGAAACAGGCATGGGACGGATGTTGGAAGCAGAGGTTTTGGCGAACGATGTGTTGGCGTTTTTGCGCGGTAACAAGAGTTCTGACACGCCAGAAAAAATCCTACTCGGTAAAAAAATTCTGATTACCGCAGGGCCGACCTACGAGGCGATAGATGCGGTGCGCGGCATCACTAATCGCAGCTCAGGCAAAATGGGCTATGCCATAGCAGAAGCCTCACTCGCATTGGGGGCGCAGGTAACACTGGTGTCGGGCCCGACCGCACTCGCACGCCCTGCCGTTGCCAACTTTGTCGCGGTTGAAAGTGCCTCCGAGATGTTCACAGCGGTCAACAATCATGTTGCACAGTGCGATATTTTTATCGCGGTGGCTGCGGTTGCCGACTATCGCGTCGCACAACCGAGCAAACAAAAAATCAAAAAACGCGATGCGGCTTTAACACTAGAACTGATACCCAATCCTGACATTTTGGCTTACGTCGCCAGCTTGCCCAACGCGCCGTTTTGCGTCGGCTTCGCGGCTGAAAGTGAAAATCTTTTTGAATACGCCGAAGCCAAACGCCGCACCAAAAAATTACCGTTGTTAGTCGGCAATATCGCCCAGCACGCTATCGGCAGCGACGACAATGAATTGGTATTATTTGACGATAACGGTGTACACCCTTTACCACGCGGGGACAAAATCAGCTTGGCAAAATTACTCATGCAACATATAGCACAACGTTTTGAAGGAGCTAAAAAATGAAACACTTGAAAGTCGATGTCAAAATTCTCGATGCACGCTTGCACGAAGCCATGCCCGATTACGCCACCGCAGGCTCGGCAGGCATTGATTTGCGCGCCTGCATCGAACGCGACATTGTCATTCAACCCAAGCAATGCGAGCTGATACCGAGTGGTATTGCCATTCATCTCGCCAATCCTGGCTACGCCGCAATGATTTTGCCGCGCTCAGGATTGGGACATAAACACGGCATCGTGTTGGGCAATTTGGTCGGGCTGATTGATTCGGATTATCAAGGGCAGATTTTTGTTTCACTATGGAATCGCAGCCAATTTCCTTTCACCCTCACGCCGATGGATCGCATGGCGCAACTGGTTATCGTGCCAGTGATGCAAGCACACTTTAATATCGTCGAAGAATTCCCGTTAAGCCAACGCGGCACAGGCGGTTTTGGTAGCACAGGCAAACATTGATGAACTCCGCAATCGTGCTGTTTGCGCATGGCGCACGCGACCCAGAATGGGCGCAACCATTTGAAAAAATGCGCGCACAAATTCAAGCTCGCGTAAGCGACACACCCGTCATGCTGGCTTTTCTAGAACTGATGCAACCTACGCTTAGCGACGCAATTTCAACACTGGAAAAGCAAGGTGCGCAACACCTCACGCTGATACCGATGTTCCTCGCGCGCGGCGGGCATCTGAAAAATGACCTACCTAAACTCATCGCGCAAATACAAGCGCAGCACCCCACACTCACCTTGCATGTCTCCCCCGCCATCGGCGAAGTCGAAGCCATTTTGCAACACCTATCGGAATGGGTTTTACAAGAACATTTAGCGATTCAAACAGATAAAAATTTGCTTCATAAAGGCTGAATTATGCCGATAAATTTGGCACAATCCGCGCCCTAAAATTAGCATTTACTTAAGGAGTTAGCATGTCGAACTATAAAGATATTACCGTTGCAGAATTACAAAAACTGCTGCAAAGCAAGCCACCGCGTTTGCTCGATGTACGCACAGATGCGGAAATTGCGCGCGGCAAAATTCCACAGGGCGATAGCTTGCCCTTGCACTTGATTCCCTTACGTTTGAGCGAGTTAGACAAGAACACAACCACTGTTTTTTATTGCCAAATGGGCGGGCGCTCGGCACAAGCGGCGGCGTTTGCATCGGCAAATGGTTTTGCCGATGTTTATAATTTACAAGGCGGCATTACGGCTTGGGCGCATGCCGGTTTGCCGATTGCATAATGGAGTTTAATGTGGAATTAGATGTGCGCCAATTGGCGTGTCCGTTGCCAATTTTGCGCGCAAAAAAATCGCTGTCCAGCATGAACAGCGATGAGATTTTGAAAGTGTTCGCAACGGATAAAGAAGCACCTGCCGACTTTGATGTTTTCTGCCGTCAAACGGGCAATCAGCTCCTTTCATCCGAGCTTAACGGCGACGAATTTATTTTCTATATTCGCCGCCGTTAAGTTTTCAGCCTAGCTTGTTACGTTGCACTTGCAACTGCGCAACTGTCGTACTAAATCCTTCCATACGTTGTTTTTCTTGCTCAACCACCGCAGCAGGCGCACGCGCCACAAAACTCTCATTGCCGAGCTTTGTGAGTGTTTTCGCGACTTCGTTAGACAAGCGCGCAATCTCTTTATCCAAGCGTTCGCGTTCGACGGCAACATCAATTTCTACCTTCAACATCAGCTTGAACTGTCCTACGATAGAAACGGGCGCGTCGCCTTCTGGTAACTCGGCAACAATTTGCACTTCACTCAATTTGGCGAGGCTGCTGATGTAAGGCGCAAGCGCGTTCAGTAAGGTCGCATCCCCCGCTGCGATGAGCGGCACGCGCGCGGCAGGCGAGAGATTCATTTCGCTACGCAAACTGCGACAAGCGGTAACGATTTCTTGTAGCAAGGCAATCTCCGCTGTTGCTGCGCTGTTAATTTTGCGCGCATCGGTTTGTGGATAAGTTTGCAGCATGATGCTGTCGCCAGATTTGTTCGCGAGTGGCGCAACGGATTGCCACAACTCTTCAGTGATAAACGGAATAATCGGATGCGCCAGACGCAAGATACTTTCCAGCACGCGCACTGAAGTGCGGCGTGTCGCGCGCTGTTGAGAGTCATTGCCATTGCTTAGCTGCACTTTTGCCAACTCGACATACCAGTCGCAATAAGTATTCCAGACCAATTCATAAATCGTGCGCGCGGCCATGTCGAAACGATAATCGGCAAATTGTTGCGCTAAATCAGCCTCGGCTTGTTGCAATTGGCTGATCATCCAGCGATCCGCCGCCGAAAACTCTAGCGGCAAGGATTCGTCTTGTCCAACATCTTTGCCTTCGCAATTCATCAGCACAAAGCGCGTCGCATTCCATAATTTATTGCAAAAATTTCGATAACCTTCGCAGCGTTGCATGTCGAACTTGATGTCGCGTCCAGGCGAGGCGAGCGAGGCAAAAGTAAAGCGCAAAGCATCCGTGCCGAAGGCGGTAATCCCTGCGGGAAACTCTTTGCGCGTGCGTTTTTCAATTTTCTCGGCATCCTTAGGATTCATTAAACCCGTGGTACGTTTTTTGACCAAATCTTCCAGCGTAATGCCGTCGATTAAATCAATTGGATCGAGCACGTTGCCTTTGGACTTGGACATCTTTTGTCCTTCCGCATCGCGGATTAAGCCATGCACATACACGTCCTTAAACGGGATTTTGCCGGTGATGTGTTTGGTCATCATCACCATGCGCGCCACCCAGAAAAAGATGATGTCGAAGCCTGTTACCAACACTGACGATGGCAAGAACTTTTGCACGAATTCGTTCTGCGCCGCGAAGGGTTTGCTCATATCCCAATCGAGCGTTGAGAACGGCCATAAGGCGGACGAAAACCAAGTGTCGAGCACGTCGTTGTCGCGCGTTAATGTGCCTGTGTAACCTGCTTGAGCAGCGATTTTTTTCGCTTGAGCTTCGTCGGTTGCGACATACACTTTGCCGTCGTCGCCATACCAAGCGGGGATTTGATGTCCCCACCAGAGTTGGCGAGAGATACACCAATCTTGAATGTTGTTGAGCCATTGGTTGTAAGTATTTACCCAGTTTTCTGGGTGAAACTTAATCTCGCCTGACGAGACGCATTCCAAAGCCTGCGCGGTGATGCTTTTGCCATTCTCGCTAGGCTTGCTCATCGCGACGAACCATTGATCCGTCAACATCGGTTCGATTACCACGCCAGTTCGGTCGCCGCGCGGCACTTTGATTTTGTGTTTTTCGGCTTTCTCAAATACGCCTGCGCTTTCTAAATCCGCAACGATTTTTTTGCGTGCATCGAAACGGTCAAGACCGCGATAAGCGGCGGGAGCTTGGTCGTAAATTTTGCCGTCCAGCGTCAGCACGGAAATCATTTCCAGCTTGTGACGTTGCCCCACCGCATAGTCGTTGAAGTCATGTGCTGGCGTGACTTTCACCACGCCAGTGCCGAATTCCTTATCGACATAATCGTCGGCGATGATGGGAATAGCTCTATCGCATAGCGGCAATTTCACCGACTGACCGATGAGATGTTGATAGCGTTCATCTTCGGGATGCACCATCACCGCTACGTCGCCCAACATGGTTTCGGGACGTGTCGTCGCAACGGTTAAATGTCCGCTGCCATCCGCGAGCGGATAACGGATGTGATACATAAAACCGTCTTCTTCTTCCTGCACCACTTCCAAATCGGACACGGCTGTGCCGAGTTTTACGTCCCAATTCACCAAGCGTTTGCCGCGATAAATCAGACCTTCGTTGAACAGGCGCACAAAGGTTTCGGTGACGGTTTTATTCAGCGCGGGATCCATGGTAAAGCGTTCGCGCGACCAATCTGGTGACGTGCCGAGACGACGCATTTGCTGCGTGATTGTGCCGCCGGAATATTCTTTCCACTCCCACACTTTTTCGATAAATTTTTCGCGACCTAAATCGTGGCGCGAGATTCCTTGCGCATCGAGCTGGCGTTCCACCACGATTTGCGTGGCAATCCCCGCGTGATCTGTGCCCGGTTGCCACAGCGTGTTATCGCCTTTCATGCGATG
This sequence comes from Pseudomonadota bacterium, assembly GCA_046049345.1. Classification (GTDB taxonomy): domain Bacteria; phylum Pseudomonadota; class Gammaproteobacteria; order Burkholderiales; family Gallionellaceae; genus Gallionella. Next base: position 14,570 of record JBJORQ010000004.1, read on the forward strand.
GTAACGCGTCAGCGTGTCCATCAAAGTTTGATTGAAACCGTGACCCATATGCAGCGTGCCGGTGACATTAGGCGGCGGCAATTGGATGCAAAAATTTTCTGTTTGGGTGGTATCTACACCCGCATTGAAATAGCCAGCAGCCTCCCATTTTGGATACCAGTAGGCTTCTACGGCTTTGGGTTCAAAACTTTTGGCGAGTTCGTTATTTTTTGCGTGTTCCATGAGTTTTTTTAGTAGCTATATAAAAAATAAAAACCTGCCAAGCAGCAGGTTGAGAGAGGTGGATTATAACAAACGACGGCTAAAAATTAAGCACGCTAGGGCTGATTCGAGTCGATTAAGTTGCGGAGCAAATCGGGCAGCTCGGTTTTGAATTCAGCAATGGCTAACTTCACCGCTTGGTGATGCAGCTGCTCTAAATGACGATTAAGTTTTTGACTAAACACCGTTTCTAAATGCGTTTGAAAGTGCAGTAACAGTTCTTGCATATGTGCTTCCGAAAACTCGCGCGGCCGAATCACTTCGAGCAGCATAGGCATCGCCACATCGCCTAACGTTTCGGTTAGGACGGGCAAATCGTCAGGGTAGATGGGCTGGGTCATTGGAGCTTTTTGTTTAGATCAATGTGGCGCAATTCGTAGCCTCGATCACGATAAAACTTAAAGCGCGCGCGGCCGCGCAAACTATCCGCTTCATCGTTGCCAACAATTTCGATGACACGTTCAAAACGACTAAAAAAACTCGGCGTTTCACCTTGCAAGCTAATTAACAAGTGATGATGCGGAAACTGCGTTTCATCCAAAGCTAACAGCACAGGCGTGCGTTCGGCTAATTCGTCATCTAGGCGGCAATGTGGAATAAATGAGCTGGCGGGCTGCTGCCAAAGCAGTCGATTCAACGCGTCACAATGTTGCGCATCGGGCAGCGTAATCACCACCTTGAGCTGCGCTTGCATTGCCTTGTGGCTTAATTGGCAAGCGGTGCGCAGCTTGTCGGGCGAGCCAGTGTAAAAATCGACCTTGGTCACTTTTGATTGGCGCGATTGATAAGATATTGCGTGAGCAACGGCACGGGGCGACCTGTCGCGCCTTTGTCTTTGCCAGATTTCCAGGCGGTGCCGGCGATGTCCAAATGTGCCCAGCGATAGTCTTTGGTAAAGCGCGATAAGAAACACGCAGCGGTAATGCTGCCTCCCGCGCGTCCGCCGATGTTTTGCATATCGGCAAAGTTGCTATCGAGCTGTTGTTGATAATCGTCCCACAGCGGCATGTGCCAAGCCTTGTCTTGCGTATATTCACTGGCAGCTAGCAGCTCAGCGGTGAGACTGTCGTCATTGCTATACAAGCCACTGGCAACATGACCTAAGGCAATCACGCATGCGCCTGTGAGCGTGGCAATATCGACCACGCTATCAGGCTTAAATTTTGCGGCATACGTCAACGCATCGCACAACACTAAGCGGCCTTCGGCATCGGTGTTGAGAATTTCGATAGTCAGTCCCGCCATGCTGGTAACGATATCGCCGGGCTTGCTTGCTGCGCCGTCAGGCAGATTCTCACTGCTCGGAATAATCGCCACCACGTTTAGTTTCAGCTCCATCGCAGCGATGGCTTGCATCGTTCCCAAAACACTTGCCGCGCCGCACATATCGTATTTCATCTCGTCCATTTCCGCGCCCTGCTTGAGCGAAATGCCGCCTGAATCAAAGGTAATGCCTTTGCCGACTAACACGATAGGGGCTTGTTTTTTATCGCCGCCGTTATATTCCAGCGTGATGAGTTTGGCGGGTTCGCGGCTACCGCGTGACACCGACAACAATGAAAACATGCCGAGCTTTTCCATGTCTTTTTCTTCTAACACGGAAGCTTTGAGTGGATACGTTTTGGCGAGTTTTTTGGCTTGTTCGGCCAAATAAGTCGGCGTGCAAATGTTGCCAGGCAGATTACCCAAGGTTTTAGTGAGTGTCATGCCGTCAGCAATCGCAGCCGACTGCAACAACGTGGTTTGCGCTGCGCTGCTAGGCTTTTCAGCGCAGCCTAACAAGACTTTTTTCAAGCTGGCAGCCGCGCCTGGTGCACTTTTTAAGTGGTCGCAACGAAATGCGGACTCGTTACCGAGCAACACAATTTGCTTAATTTTCCATGCTTCATCGCGCCCTTTAACCGCTAAGTCAGCTAAATAAAGTGCGGCATCTTTACACGGTGTTTTGTGCAGCGCGGCAAAGGTGGCGCGCACCACATCGAGGAATTGTTTGGTCGAAAACTCACTGGCTTTGCCCAAGCCCACCAGTAACACACGCTCAGCTGCGATGCCCGCCACGCGCGGCAATAGCAAAGTGGTGGCGAGTTTGCCCGTCATATCGTCTTGAGTAATCACATCGCTCAAGGCATTTTGCGCAGCTTTATCTAAAGTTTGCGCCGCAAGGGACAATTTGCCGCCCGCGAATACACCGACGACCACGCAAGCACTGCGTTGCTTTTCCGAATTACTTTGTTTTATGCTAAATTCCACGCGCTGCTCCTCAAAAATTTGTTTAGTAAAGTCTTAATGCCCGATTATCCGCAATCTTCTCCTATAAAGTCAAAGCCTGTGCGCGCTGGAATTTTTCAGCGCGCTTTAATTCGTGAGTTTTTAAGCAACGGCACACTCCTGTTTGTGGTGTTGTTAAGCATTATCGTCATCAGTCAGTTGATTCGTTTTTTAGGCGAAGCGGTGAATGGCAAAATCGCCGTCGATGCGGTGCTCGTGCTGCTCGGCTTTAGCGCGTTAAATTATTTGGCGGTGTTGTTGTCGATTAGTTTGTTTTTGTCGATTTTAATTTCGCTGTCACGCGCCTACAAAGATAGCGAAATGGTGGTTTGGTTCGGGTCGGGCATCGCGCTCACGCATTGGATTAAGCCTGTGTTGTGGTATGCCTTGCCTGTGGTCAGCATGATTGCGATTTTGAGTTTTGGCTTGTCGCCTTGGGCATTACGCGCGGGCGAGGTGTATCAACACAGCTTAGAAGTTCGCGATGAAATTAGTTCTTCTACGCCGGGCATGTTTCGCGAATCCAAATCGGCCGATCGTGTTTATTTTGTCGATAACGTGCAAGCGGGCTCGAATCAAGTCAGCAACATTTTTGTCAAGAGTGAGCAAAACGGCAAAGCCAGCACCATGTTTGCCAAGCAAGGTTTGCAAGAAACCCAAGTCGATGGCGAACGGTTTTTAGTGCTGCTGAACGGCACGCGTTATGAAGGTACGCCTGGACAATTAGACTATCGCATCACTGCATTTGAGCGTTATGCGATGCGCATCGAACCGACTGCGGTGCGGGAAACTTTTATGAGCTTGAATGCCACACCGACCTTGCAGTTGTGGCGCGATAGGCAACCCAATACTTGGTCGCAATTGCAGTGGCGTATGGGCTTGCCGATTAGTGCGCTGCTTTTGGCATTGCTGGCGATTCCCTTGAGCTTCGTTAATCCGCGTGCGGGGCGTTCGCTCAGTTTTATTACCGCAATGGTGTTGTACATGATTTATTACAACATGATTAGCGTGAGCAATTCATGGGTGGCGCAAAGCAAAGTTTCACCTCTGCTGGGCGGTATCGGCATCCATAGTTTGATGTTTGCTTTAGTGATAGGCATGTTCATTTGGCGCACGCAGTTGTTTGCTTTGAATCGGATGTTTAAGCGATGAAATTATTAACGCGTTACTTAGCTCGCGAAATCTACACCAGTATTGCGCTGGTATTTACCGCCTTGATTTTGCTGTTCGCATTTTTGGACTTCGTCAACGAATTGAACGCCTTGGGGCAAGGTCAGTATCGTTTGAGCTATGTGCTGATGTATGTGGGCTTAACTATCCCTGGTCGGATCTATGAACTATTTCCAGTCGCCGCCTTAATCGGCACGATTTTAGCGCTGGTGCAAATGGCGGCAAACTCCGAGCTGACCGTGTATCGCGCGTCGGGCGCATCGCTACTACAAATGCTGGGCGCGCTCGGCAAAATCGCCTTACCTTTAGTGGTCGCTTGCTTCGTCTTTGGTGAATTCGTCGCGCCACCAAGCGAACATTTGGCGCAACAATTGCGCTTAAAAGCCAAAAATCTACAAATCTCAGTGCAGTCATTTCGCTCAGGCGTTTGGGTCAAAGATGAAAACAGCTTCGTCAATGTTAAAAACGTCATGCCCGACAGCAGCTTACTCAATTTGGTGATTTATCAATTCGATGACAACTACCATTTACAAGCGATAGTGAATGCCAAACGCGCCAATTACAGCGAGCAAAAATGGCAGTTGGAAGACGTGCAAGAAACGCGTTTTAACGCGGCGCAAATTAGCATCAACAATTATCCCGTCAAGGCCTGGCTCACCGTGCTGAATCCCGAATTATTTACGGTGTTATTAGTTGCCCCCGAGCAAATGTCAGGCTGGAACTTATATCAATATGTGAACCATTTGCGCGACAACCATCAGCAAACCGCACGTTACGAAATCGCCATGTGGAGCAAGCTGGTTTACCCGCTGGCGGTATTGGTGATGATGGTGTTGGCACTGCCGTTCGCCGCGCATCATCATCGCTCCAGCGGCATCAGCACCAAGATATTTATGGGGATCGTTTTAGGGTTGTCGTTCCATTTTTTCGGACGACTATTCGGCAGCTTAGGCGCACTCTACGACTGGCCGCCACTATTTAGCGCAAGTGCCATGACAGTGATGTTTTTAACGCTTGGCGTTGCAATGCTGTGGAGGCGGGAAAGACGATAAGTGCAGCTGAGGTGGGTTATGGTTTGCTGCTTTGTTCCTGCTTAACCATTGCTTTGACCGCCTGCTTTTTTTCCTCGGGGACTTTATTAAAGGCTTGATATTTGGCGCGCGCGGCTTCACGTTGCGAGGGGGTTAACTTGCTCCACGCGCTGAGGCGTTGTTGTACGCGCTGTTGTTCGTCAGGCTTGAGTTGCTGATAGTGTTTGGCGACACCGAGTAAGCGTTTTTGCTGGGTCGTATCTAAGCTATTCCATTGTTGCATCAAAGGATCAAGCGCGCTTTTTTGCTGGGGTGTGAGCTGTTGCCAGTCATTCGTTGCCGCTCGTGCGGATGAGGCGATTAGCAGGCACAGCAGCGTAGTTAAGTAGATTTTTTTCATGTTGCGCTGATTAAGAGATTTATTTAATCAAGGAAAACTTCTATCGGCATTTCGTCGCTCAAGATGCCAATGTCGAGCTCGTTGATTTGTTGTTCGTGTTGATGTTGCAATACGCCCCACGCACTAATTAAAGTCGCGGCGACTAAGGCGGTGATAATCCATTTTTGCGCGCGTGACGATAAATGGAAGTGAAGTTGATGCCCGCTGCTCAAGGCTGCGCTTTTAACACTAACTCGTTGTTTACTTAATGCGGTTTGACGCGCGGCGCGCAATGCGACGAGCGTGTCGTCATCGAGTTGCTGCGCACTTCGATTGAGCAGTTGCGCTATGGGCGTGGTATTTATTTTGGCTGATTTGGTGCTCATGGTAATTCGACTCCTTGCTTTTTCAAGATGCTCGCTAAAGTGTGCGAGGCTCTGGAACAATGGGTTTTAACACTGCCTTCCGAACACCCCATCGCAGCGGCTGCTTCGGTGGTGTCAAACCCCTCCCAGTAACGCAGCAAGAAGGCTTCTCGTTGACGTAAAGGTAGGGTTTGTAAGGCGTGCTCTATGCTTTTAAGCGTTTGTTGCTGAATGAATGCGGCATCAGGTTTCGCGGGTGCGCTTTGATTATCTTCATCCTTCAGGGTATCTAAAGGATCAAACTCTTCATCCATCTGTTTGGATTGCAACCCCGAAAATAGTGTCGTCCACGCATTACGCACTTTTTGTCGCCTGTAGTAGTCGCGGATAGTGTTCTGCAAAATGCGTTGAAACAGCATCGGAAACTCTGCTGCGGGTTTGTCGCCATACTTTTCGGCGAGCTTAGACATGGCATCTTGGACGATGTCGAGCGCGCTGTGCGTGTCTTGCACAGCATAGCAGGCTTGCTTGTAAGCGCGTCGCTCTACACGGCTTAGAAACTCGTTTAATTCGGTTGGATTGCTCAGCTTCGTCCCCTTGAGAAGGCGCGCATGGTAGCAAATTGCATGGTGATGGATAGTGTAAATACGCAAAAAATCAATTTTATCGCGACATTTGGTTGACCAAAACGCCGCTAACCTTTATCTTACGCGGTTCATTTATTAGCTAAATTTAGGGTATTGGTGATGGAATTAACAGGCGCAGAAATCGCGATTCGCTGCTTGCAAGAAGAAGGGGTCGAATACTTGTTTGGCTACCCAGGCGGCGCGGTGCTACACATCTATGACGCACTTTTTCAGCAAGACAAAGTCAAGCACATTTTGGTTCGCCACGAGCAAGCTGCGATTCATGCGGCTGATGGTTATGCGCGCTCGTCGAATAAAGTGGGCGTGGCGTTGGTAACCTCAGGTCCTGGCATTACCAATGCGGTAACGGGCATCGCCACGGCTTATATGGACTCGATTCCGATGGTGGTGATTAGCGGTCAAGTACCCAGTCATTTCATAGGTGAAGATGCGTTTCAAGAAGTTGACGCGGTGGGCATTACGCGTCCATGCGTGAAGCATAATTTCTTGGTGAAAGATGTTAAAGACATCGCCGCAACCATGAAAAAAGCATTTTATCTAGCCAAGTCAGGTCGTCCCGGCCCGGTGTTGGTGGATATACCCAAAGATATTTCTAATCACAAAACCGAGTTCGTTTATCCCGAAAGTGTGAGCATTCGTTCTTACAACCCTGTCGCGAAATTAGATGTGACGCAGATTAAACAGGCGATGCAGTTATTGCTCAGTGCGAAACGCCCGATGGTGTACGCTGGGGGCGGCGTGATTTTGTCAGATGCGGCGGCGCAATTGACTGAGTTCGTCAAAATGATGGGGGTCCCTTGCACCAACACCTTGATGGGTTTGGGTGGTTATCCCGCGACGGATAAACAATTCGTCGGCATGTTAGGGATGCACGGCACTTACGAAGCCAATATGGCAATGCAAAATTGCGACGTGTTGATTGCTATCGGCGCACGTTTTGATGATCGCGTAATCGGTAACGTCGAGCATTTTGCGCAAGTGCCGCGCAAAATTATTCATATCGACATCGACCCATCGTCTATCGCCAAACGCGTCAAAGTCGATGTGCCGATTGTGGGTGATTTGAAGCCTGTGCTGACCGAACTCATCGCCATGTTGCGCAACACTAAAGCGCGTGTGGATGCAGAAAGTTTAGTTGTTTGGTGGAAGCAAATTGATGAGTGGCGCGTTAAAGGTGGTGGCTTGCGCTACAAAAATTCCACTGAAATTATCAAGCCTCAATATGTGATTGAAACGCTCTACAAAATCACGCACGGCGAAGCGTTTGTGACTTCGGACGTGGGGCAGCATCAAATGTGGGCGGCGCAGTATTACAAGTTCGACCAGCCACGTCGTTGGATTAACTCTGGCGGCTTGGGCACGATGGGCTTTGGTTTACCTGCCGCGATGGGTGTGCAGCTTAAAAATCCTGATGCGACGGTCGCGTGTGTGACGGGCGAAGGCAGTATTCAGATGAACATTCAGGAGCTTTCAACCTGTAAGCAATTCCATCTGCCGATTAAAGTATTATCGTTAAATAATCGTTATTTGGGCATGGTGCGCCAGTGGCAGCAGTTCTTCCACGGCGATCGTTATTCCGAGTCGTACATGGATGCCTTGCCTGATTTTGTGAAGTTGGCCGAAGCCTATGGGCATGTTGGAATGCGCATTGAAAACCCAGCGGATGTAGAGCCCGCATTGCGTGAAGCATTTGCGCGTAAAAAAGATTTGGTGTTTATGGACTTCCAAACCGACCCGAAAGAAAACGTATTCCCTATGGTTCCAGGCGGCAAAGGCTTGTCTGAAATCGTGTTGTCGGAGGACTTGTAATGCGCCACATTATTTCTTTGCTGATGGAAAACGAAGCCGGCGCGTTGTCGCGCGTGGCAGGTTTATTTTCGGCGCGCGGCTACAACATCGAGTCGCTCACGGTTGCACCCACGGAAGACGCAACACTGTCGCGCATGACCATCGTGACGCACGGTTCGGATGCGGTGATTGAGCAAATCACCAAGCAATTGAACAAGCTCATAGATGTCGCCGCCGTGATGGACTTGAGCGAAGGCGAACATTTAGAGCGCGAATTGATGTTGGTGAAAGTACGTGCCGTGGGTGAGACGCGTGAAGAACTCAAGCGCATGGCGGATATTTTTCGCGGGCGTATTTTGGATGTATCGGATCACACCTACACCATTGAGTTGACTGGCACGCGTGCAAAGTTAGATAGTTTTTTACAAAGCATCGAGCACGATTTAATTTTGGAAACCGTGCGTACTGGCGCGTCAGGTATTGGGCGCGGCGATCGCATTTTGAAACTGTGAAATAGTTGATAGTCACTAGCAAATGTAATCAACTAAAGGCTAGTAACTAATTTACTAGCAACTAAATTTATTTTTAATTTTTAACGAAAGAGAACGATATGAAAGTTTATTACGACAAAGACGCAGACCTCTCCTTAATCAAGGGCAAAAAAGTAACCATCGTCGGTTACGGTTCACAAGGTCATGCGCACGCGCAAAATTTGCGTGACTCAGGTGTGAATGTCACGGTTGCCTTGCGTAAAGATGGCGCGTCATGGAGCAAAGCTGCGGGTGCGGGTTTGAATGTAGCTGAAGTGGCTGCGGCAGTTAAAGACGCGGACGTGGTGATGATGTTGTTGCCTGATGAAACGATTCCTGAAGTTTATTACGCAGACATCGCGCCTAACATGAAGGCGGGCGCAGCTCTGGCCTTTGCACACGGCTTTAACGTGCATTACAACCAAGTTGTGCCACGCACTGACATCGATGTGATTATGGTTGCGCCTAAAGGTCCTGGTCACACCGTACGTTCTGAATACCTCAAAGGCGGCGGCGTTCCTAGCCTGATCGCGGTTTATCAAGACAAGTCTGGCAAGGCACGCGACATCGCATTGTCGTATGCAGCGGCAAACGGCGGCACTAAAGGCGGCGTGATTGAAACCAATTTCCGTGAAGAAACTGAAACCGATTTGTTCGGCGAACAAGCGGTGTTGTGCGGTGGCGCGGTTGAGCTGGTGAAGGCCGGTTTTGAAACCTTGACCGAAGCTGGTTACGCACCTGAAATGGCCTACTTTGAATGTCTGCACGAATTGAAATTGATTGTCGATTTGATGTACGAAGGCGGTATCGCGAACATGAATTACTCAATTTCCAACAATGCGGAATACGGTGAATATGTAACTGGTCATCGCGTGATTGCAGACCAAGCGCGTGCCGCAATGAAAGAATGTTTGACCAACATCCAAAATGGTAACTACGCCAAACAATTCATTTTGGAAGGCCGTACTAACTATCCAGAAATGACAGCGCGTCGTCGTTTGAATGCTGAACATCCAATCGAAAAAGTCGGCGCGCAACTGCGTGGCATGATGCCTTGGATTACCAAAAACAAATTGGTTGATCAGTCTAAAAACTAAACAACAAGTCGATAGTTGGTAGTTAAAATTCGCTAGTTGTTAGTTAAGGTTTTTCCTTTAACTAGCACTGGCGATTTTTCTTTCAGGACGCTGAATAATTTTGTAAGCCACGGGTGAACACAATGGATGAATTCAATACACGCAAGCCGATGACGCTGCGCAAGCGCGGCATTTATTTGCTGCCTAATTTATTTACCACGGGTGCGTTATTTGCGGGCTTTTACGCGATTGTGCAAGCCATGAATGGCAAATTCGAAATCGCTGCGGTCGCGATTTTTATTGCCATGGTGTTGGATGGCTTGGACGGTCGCGTGGCACGCATGACGCATACCCAAAGTGAATTTGGCGCGGAGTACGACAGCTTGTCCGATATGGTTTCGTTCGGCGTTGCACCCGCGCTGGTGGTCTATGAATGGGCGTTGAAAGACATGGGTAAGTGGGGCTGGTTCGCCGCCTTTATTTATTGCTGCGCCACGGCGTTGCGCTTAGCCCGTTTCAACACCAACATCGACGTGGTCGATAAGCGTTACTTCCAAGGCTTGCCCAGCCCTGCTGCTGCCGCTTTGGTGGCGGGCTTTGTGTGGGTGATGTCTGACTACGGTTACACGGGCGAACAAGTGCGATTTTTTGCCGCCGCGATTGCGATTTTTGCAGGCCTGAGCATGGTGAGTAATTTGCCGTTCTACAGCTTCAAAGATTTCAACATGCGCAAAAGCGTGCCGTTCTTGGCTATTTTTTTAGTCGCACTCGGCTTCTTGTTAGTGTTTAGTTATCCGCCGGGTGTGTTGTTTGGCTTGTTCCTAATCTATGCCTTGTCGGGTTTTGTGATGTGGCTGGTACGTAGGCGCAGCCACCCATTAAATTAAGCCTCCCTTTAATTAAGAAAGCATTAAAAAATGAGTAGCAATCAGTTAATTATTTTTGATACCACGTTGCGCGATGGCGAGCAAAGTCCAGGCGCGGCGATGACGCGCGAGATGAAATTGCGCATCGCGCGACAACTCGAAAAGCTCGGCGTGAATGTGATTGAAGCCGGTTTTGCTGCCGCTAGTCCAGGTGATTTTTTAGCCGTGCAAGCGGTAGCCGAAGCGATTAGCAACTCGACCATTTGTTCCTTGGCGCGCGCCAGCGAGAACGATGTGCGTCGTGCTGGTGAAGCCATTAAGCCCGCCAAATCGGGGCGCATCCACACCTTTATCGCGACCAGTCCCATCCACATGGAACACAAGTTGCGCATGAGCAAAGAGCAGGTGTTAGAACGCGCCGTGCAAGCGGTGAAATGGGCGTTGGAATATACCGACGATGTGGAATTTTCTGCTGAAGATGCGGTGCGTTCCGACATGGATTTTTTAGTGCAAGTGTTTGATGAAGTCATCAAAGCAGGCGCGAAAACTTTGAACGTGCCCGACACCGTCGGCTATTCGATTCCTTTTGCGTGGGGCGAACGTATGCAGCAACTCATCGCGCGCGTACCCAATTCCAACAAGGTAATTTGGTCCACGCATTGCCATAACGATTTGGGTTTGGCGGTGGCGAATTCATTGTCCGCTGTGTTGAACGGCGCGCGTCAAGTGGAATGCACCATCAATGGCTTGGGCGAACGTGCGGGCAACGCCTCGCTCGAAGAAGTCGTGATGGCAGTTCGCACGCGCCGCGACATTTTCAATTTGGACACCCGTATCGACACAACGCAAATCGTGCCAACTTCAAAGTTAGTCTCCAGCATCACGGGTTATCCGGTGCAGCCAAACAAGGCGATCGTCGGCGCGAACGCTTTTGCGCATGAGTCTGGCATTCATCAAGACGGCGTGTTAAAGCATCGCGAAACTTATGAAATTATGAGTGCCGAATCGGTGGGGTGGAACGCCAATAAATTGACGCTCGGAAAATTGTCAGGCCGCAATGCGTTGCGCCAACGCTTTGACGCATTGCACATCACCTTTGCCTCCGAAGAAGAATTCATTGCCGCGTTCAATCGCTTCAAAGAATTAGCCGATCGTAAAACCGAAATTTTTGATGAGGATTTGCAAGCCTTAGTGAGCGACGAAGCCGTTACCAAAGTCAGCGAACATTACCGCTTGGTGTCGCTGCGCGCGCATTGCGAAACGGGCATGTTGCCGCAAGCCAAAGTGGTGATGAATTTAGGCAGCGAAGAGCATGAAGCCGAAGCTCAAGGCGGCGGTCCCGTCGATGCTACCTTCAAAGCCATCGAGCAAATTGTTGCCAGCGGTGCGGAGTTGCAATTGTATTCGGTGAACAACATCACCAGTGGCACCGACGCGCAAGGCGAAGTCACCGTGCGCTTGTCTAAAGGCGGTCGCATCGTCAACGGACAGGGTGCGGATACCGACATCGTTACCGCCTCTGCCAAAGCGTATTTGAACGCGTTAAACAAGCTCTACAACAAAGCCGAACGCGCCCATCCGCAGTTGTAAATGAGCGCCAAAGTAGTCCAATAAGAAACGCGCCTAGGCGCGTTTCTTATTGAGTGACATTATCCTTTTGCGATCTGCGCAAGTTTAACCAGCGCGCTCCTAGCTTGCGGCGCATCCACTACCCCTTCCGCAAAATCAACGCGCAAAATTTCACCATCGGCGCGCATATCGAAGCCGTCACTATCTATGCCTAGCATCGCGACATCCAGCACCTCACTTTGGTGAAACTGTTTGCAATAGCCACGCATGGTGTCGCTGTGGTCGGCGTTCATGTGACTGACAACATCGGTTTCTTGCTTGATAAGCGCGTAAGGCGCGAGGCTGTATTGCTCGATATTCACCCAATGAATTTTACCGAAACCGCCGATGTAGCGAATGGCGATGGGTTGGATGCGATAAAAGGCGAAATCGTGCATGGCGAAGTAGCTTTGCGCTTCAGGAAAATAGCGCAAATAACGCGCACCGATTGCGTCTTTGTCGCTGATAAGTGCGGCGTTGCCGAGCAAGGTAATGCGTCCTTGCGTTTGGATGTGTGCATCGCGCTGGTCATGCGTAATCAGGCTGACGCGCGGGTCGTGCAGGATATTTTTGGTGTGTTCGGCGAGGCCGCTAATCAAAATAATCAAGCTGCCGTCGTGATCGACTAGGTAAGGCGTAATCGAACCGAAGGGATGCCCGTCGAACTTTTTCGACAGCGTGGACAGCGCACCGTAGCGATGGGCGCGCAACATTTTTCTAGCTTCGCTGGCGTTGTTCATGGTGACATCCTTGATGTATTCGATAATTGTGGAAGCTCGATTTATCGAGCGATTAAAAACGTGTCGCTTCGTAGAGTGCTTATGCAAAGCTATCGCGCGATAGTCAGAATTAAATTATGAGAAATTTTAAGCACCAATCGCTCGATAAATCGAGCTCCCACAAGTAGATCTTTCATGCGGCGAGTTTCAGCGCGGTCATCGCCAGCCGTTTACCTAACGCGATACACAGTTTTTTCTCTGCTTCACTAATCGGCGCGGCGCTAGTCAAACCTGCTACGTGGCTTGCGCCGTAAGGCGTGCCGCCGCTGGTGGTGCTGGCGAGTTCGGGTTCGGAATAGGGAATGCCGATGATCATCATGCCGTGATGTAACAGCGGCAGCATCATGGTGAGCAGCGTGCTTTCTTGTCCGCCGTGCATCGAGCTGCTGGAGGTAAATACGCACGCGGGCTTGCCGACCAGCGCGTGTTGCATCCACAAGCCGCCCGTGCCATCCCAAAAATATTTCATCGCTGCCGCCATATTGCCGAAGCGCGTCGGGCTGCCGAGTGCAAGACCTATACATTCGGTGAGATCGCGCAATTCCACATACGGCGCGCCGCTGTCAGGAATGCTGGCTTCGGTGGATTCGCAGGTGGTGGAGATTTTCGGCACGGTGCGCAGTCGTGCTTGCACGCCATCTACTTGCGCAATGCCGCGTGCGATGAGTTGCGCCATTTGTTTGGTCGCGCCGTGTTGGCTGTAATACAGCACCAAAATTTCTTTGTCAGTTATCATCCTCAAGATTATAAAGGCAAGCCCAAAAAATGCATGGCGCAGTTTTTATTTGCTCGCCCACGGTGTACTCAAGATGAAAAAAAACTTACTCGATATTTTTGCTTTACTGCGTTTTGTGTTGACGCGCTTTAAGCACGACCGTTGCTCGCAAGCCGCAGCCAGCTTGACCTTTACCACCTTGCTGTCGCTCGTGCCACTGATCACCATCACGCTCACCATGCTCGCCGCGTTTCATGTGTTTGAAGATTTTTCGACACAGATTAAAAATGATGTGTTGAGTAATTTGATGCCCGACAAATCCGCCTTGGTGGTGACCCAATACATGCAGCAATTCGCCGAAAGTGCCACGCGTTTAACCGCTGTCGGGATTGTGTTTTTGGCGGTCACGGCGATGTCGATGATGCTCACTATCGACAAGGCGTTTAACGTGATTTGGCGCGTCTCGCAGCCCCGTCCTTTGATTAAACGCCTCGTGGTGTATTGGACGATTTTAACCGTCGCGCCCTTGCTCATTGGTACGAGTTTATCGCTCACTTCTTGGTTGGTTGGGCTGACCTTAGGCTATGCCAAACATATTCCCGTGTTCGGCGTGGAAGCCTTGCGTATCCTGCCTGTGCTGTTCACTACGGTGGCATTCACCTTGCTATTTTTGCTGGTGCCGAATCGTTATGTGCCGCGCACGCATGCTTTAATCGGCGCGATTTTTTCGGCGGTGTTATTTGAAACCATGAACCGCGTGTTTGCCAATTACATCAGCCATTTTCCCACTTACAAACTAGTCTATGGCGCGTTCGCCAGCGTGCCGATTTTTTTGCTGTGGATTTACTTATCCTGGCTGACGATTTTGTTAGGCGCGGTGGTCGCCTCGTCGTTGTCGCATTGGCGCAGTAGCAATCGTAAACAGCTCACTTCGACGGCGCGTTTGTTAGATGCCTTGCGTGCCTTGCAGTTGATGGCGATAGCCTTTGCGCAAGGACGCGTATTAACTTTTGCGGAAATTTCCAAGGCACTGCATTTAGGCTACGACGAGCTGGAATTTATTTTGGATAAATTATTGGTGGCGGGCATGGTGCGCAAAAGTGATGGCAATGTATGGTTGCTAGGGCGCGATACACAACACATCAAAGCCTCCGAAGTGCTGCAATTATTTGTCCTCGACCCCAGCAGTTTATTTGCCGATCAAGCGCACGACCCGTTGCAAGTTTGGTTGGCGGGCTGCGCCAAACAGTTAGAAAAAAGCAGCAGCATTTCTTTGCAGCAACTCTTCAAGCAAAGCATCGCTTGCCCGATAAAATAATCTGCGTTCTAATGCGCGACGTTTTTTTGACTAGAGGAAATACACCATGCAATTCTTAGAAAGTTTTTTTGAAGGCTCGTTGTGGAATAGTCGCTTTGTGATTATCGCGGCGGTTATCGGCAGCTTGTTGGCGGGCTTTGCAATTTTTTATATGGCGACTGTCGATGTATTTATTTTGCTGTCGCACGCGCTGCATTACGCCGACAGTATGCCCGACGAAGCCCGTAAAGCCTTGCATGACGGCACGGTGTCGCACATTGTGGAAGTGGTGGATGGTTATTTGTTGGCAACGGTAATGTTGATTTTCGCTTTGGGTTTGTACGAATTATTTATCAGCGATATTGACCAAGCGCATGGCAACAAAGCGTCTAGCAAAATTTTGGTGATTAACAGTTTGGATGACTTGAAATCACGTTTGGCTAAAGTGATTTTGATGATTTTGATTGTGACGTTGTTTGAAGAAGCCATCAATATGCACATTACTACGCCGTTGGATTTGGTTTATTTGGGCGCAAGCATCGCACTGATTGCCTTAGCTTTGTATTTGAGTCACGCCGCAGAAGCGGGTTCGCATAGCAATGATGAGGCAACCACCGACATCCCCGAAAATCACGGTCACTAAGGTGTTTAGCGCAAAGTTTTTTGCGACATTAGCGGGGCTATTAGCCTCGCTAACTGTTTGTGCCGCTGACTTTTCACTCACCGACTTACACGGTAAGACGCACCATCTAAATGACTATCGCGGTAAGTATGTGCTGGTAAATTTTTGGGCGACCTGGTGTTCGCCGTGCTTGAGCGAAATCCCTGAGCTGAATGCTTTGCAACAAGTTCATAAGGATTTAGTCGTCATCGGCGTGGCGATGCAATCGGGTTCGCGTGCCAAAGTTGCCGAGTTTGCGGCGGCGCATCAAATGAATTACGCGCTGGTGATGGGCAATCGCGACATCGCCGAACAGGTGCGCCGCGCGGCAAAAACAGAGGAAATTGAGGTGTTGCCGAGCAATTTTTTATTTGGCAAACAAGGCGAGTTGCTGGATTTCACCGCAGGTGACGTGACGCAAAGCAGCGTAGAAAGTTTTTTGCGCAGCAAAAAAACTAATTAGCATTGGCAATATATTTAGTCACATTGCGTGGCTGCGTTGCCCAGTGACTATGCCACGCAGCGCGCACCAGATTAGGGTATTCAGGGCGACCCAAGCTGCCGTTATAGCGTCCCAAAGCGCGGAATAAATCGCCCTTTTCTATATCCAAATAGTGTCGCAAAATGGTGCAGCCGTAACGTAAATTGATGCGGATATGAAATAGATTTTGTTCATCTGTGCCGATTTCTTTTGTCCAAAACGGCATCACTTGCATATAGCCGCGCGCACCTACGCTCGATACCGCGTACTTCTTAAAACCACTTTCTACTTCGATTAAACCCAACACCAGTTCGGGATCTAGACCTGCGCGCGTGGCTTCGTAATGCACCGTCTTAAGAAAGTCTAAGCGGTCAGGCTCGTAAGGAAAACGCTTCAGCAAACGCGGCGACATTTTGCTTAACCACACATCGGCTTCGTACTGCGTGGCAAACGCTAACTTAGGTGCGGCTTGGTCGGACACGCTGCGCTGCAACACCGCGCGCACACTGGCGGAGAGCGGCGATTGCACTTGCGCACCCGCAAAACTATTCGACACCAGCATCACACCCGCTAAACCTAATATCAGGGCGGCTGGCAGTACGAAATCGTTTTTTCTTAGTCGCATAATTTTGTGGTGACAAAATTAGTAATTTCACTCAAGGCAATACTTTGTGCGGCACTGTCGCGACGACCTTGATATTCCACCATGCCGTCTTTTAAGCCGCGATCGCCCACCACGATGCGATGCGGGATGCCAATGAGTTCCATGTCCGCAAACATCACGCCTGCGCGCTCGTCACGGTCATCCAATAACACTTCAATTCCCGCTGTTTGTAACTGGCTATACAGTTGTTCGACGGTCGCGCGCACGGTGTCGCTCTTCACCATATTCATCGGCACAATCGCGATTTGGAACGGTGCGATAGTGGCAGGCAAACAGATGCCGCGCTCGTCGAAATTCTGTTCGATAGCCGCCGCGACGATGCGCGACACACCGATGCCATAACAGCCCATTTCGATAATTTGCGCTTTGCCTTGCGCGTCCAAATAAGTAGCTTTAAGTGCCTCGGCATATTTAGTGCGCAACTGGAAGATGTGCCCGACTTCGATGCCTCTGCACAATTCTAATGTGCCTTTGCCATCGGGCGATGCGTCACCCGCGATGACGTTGCGGATGTCGGCAACCAAATCGGCTTCGGGCAAATCACGCCCCCAATTTACCCCAGCGGTATGAAATTTTGGCAGGTTCGCACCACACACAAAATCGCTCATCGCGGCAACGGTATGGTCGGCGATGACGCGCACTTTGCTGCGGTCAATGCCGACCGGTCCTAAAAATCCAGCTGGGCAATTAAAGAATTCGCGCAACTCATCTTCACGCGCAAAACGGAAGTCATTCATCCCTTCAATTTTGCCGACTTTCACTTCGTTAAGTGAGTGATCGCCGCGTAGCAACATGATGTGCAATTTTTCATTCGCCACCAGTGCCAATAATTTCACGGTGCATTGCAAACTGATACCAAGTAGCTCGGCAACTTGCTCGCAGGTGGTTTGTTTAGGCGTATCGACATTGCGCATTGTTTCGCTTGCGGCAGCGCGCAAAGCCATTGGTGGTAAGGCTTCCGCTAGTTCCACATTGGCGGCGTAGTCCGATTTTGGACAAAATGCCAAGCCGTCTTCGCCCGAATCTGCCAGCACATGAAACTCATGCGAACCACTACCTCCAATCGCGCCAGTGTCAGCAGCGACGGCGCGGAATTGCAGCCCTAAGCGCGTGAAAATACGGCTGTAGGTTTGGTACATAACGGCATAAGTTTTTTCCAGACTGGCGAAATCGGGATGGAAAGAATAGGCATCTTTCATCAAAAATTCGCGCGCGCGCATCACGCCAAAACGGGGGCGTACTTCGTCGCGGAATTTGGTTTGGATTTGGTAAAAATTAACCGGCATCTGACGATAACTTTTAATTTCGCGGCGCGCAATGTCAGTGATGACTTCCTCGTGCGTTGGACCAAAACAAAATAAATTGTTATGGCGGTCGGTGATTTTTAACATTTGCGGGCCGAACACTTCCCATCGTCCGGTTTCTTGCCATAGTTCCGCGGGCTGCACGGCAGGCATCAATAACTCAATCGCGCCGCTGCGGTTCATTTCTTCGCGCACGATGGCTTCGACTTTACGCAACACGCGTAAACCCAATGGCATCCAAGTGTACAAACCGCTGGATAATTTTTTGATATAACCAGCGCGCACCATTAATTTGTGACTAGGTAATTCGGCTTCAGTAGGAGCTTCTTTTTGGGTGCTGATGAAAAATTGGGAGACGCGCATAGTTTTTTGGAAGAGGGCAAAATTTTGAGGGCGCGATTCTAGCGCGTATGGCTTGTATTCGGTAGGTTTGCGGCATTTTTGCTTTGCATAAAACACGAAGTATGAAAGAATCCGCGCCATTGAAAATTTACGAATAGAGAAGCAAATGCTAGACCGAGACGGCTATAGACCGAATGTCGGCATCATCATTACCAATGAAAATAATCAGGTGTTTTGGGGTAAGCGCGTAAGACAACACGCGTGGCAGTTTCCACAAGGTGGCATTCAATACGGCGAAAATCCTGAGCAAGCGATGTTTCGCGAGTTGCAAGAAGAAGTCGGCTTGTTGCCTGAACATGTGAAGATTTTGGGTCGTACACGCGAATGGATGCGCTACGACGTGCCGCAAAGTTGGAACAAACCTGATTCAAAAAATCGCTATCGTGGGCAGAAGCAGATTTGGTTTTTATTGCGCTTGATGGGTCGTGATTGTGATGTATGTTTACGCGCCAACGAGCATCCTGAATTTGATGCTTGGCGCTGGAATGATTACTGGCTGGACATCGAAGCCGTGATTGAATTTAAGCGCGACGTTTATGTACAAGCCTTAAACGAACTAGTGCGATATTTGCCTGAAGTAAAATCACATAGTGTGAGAAAGTAGTTTTTAACGTAAGTTTTTTAAGGGAATAGACATGTCAAAAGAATATGTGGGGATTAGTGCTTGCTCATTACAAACGGGTGCTGGCTTTGTGCGTCCGATGCAAAGCTTGCCAGAGCGCGTAAAACTATCGACGTCCGCCTTAGATGTGATGACCGATTTGACTAAAGTCTCCGTCATTAGTGTGCGAGCAAAAACTTCGATGGATAAAGCCAATGCCAAAATGATTCGTTATGGCGTACGCTTGCTTTTGGTATTAGATGATAACGATCTTGTAGTTGGGTTGTTAACAGCAGCGGATGTGTTGGGTGAAAAACCCATGAGCTTCTTGCAAACCATGGGTGGCACGCATGCAGACATTATGGTGCGTGACATTATGACAACGCAGCGTGAGTTAGAAGCGCTGAACTTGAATGATGTTAAAACGGCTGCGGTAGGCGATATTGTTGCGACATTGAAGCAGACTCATCGTCAGCATGCGCTAGTAGTGACTGTTGGAGCCGATAGTAAGCAAGTAGTGTGTGGTTTATTTTCGATTACACAAATTGCTCGCCAACTGGGTGCGCAAACGCAAACTTTCGAACTCGCACATACCTTTTCCGAAATCGAAGCTGTGATTGCGCGCGGTTAAGGTTTTCCCCCTATTAATCGGTAACGCTCAATGATTAAATTATTGGCTCGTAATGTGTTGCGAAGTGTCGCCCTACTCAGC
Organism: Pseudomonadota bacterium; assembly: GCA_046049345.1. Taxonomy (GTDB): domain Bacteria; phylum Pseudomonadota; class Gammaproteobacteria; order Burkholderiales; family Gallionellaceae; genus Gallionella. The sequence goes on from JBJORQ010000004.1 coordinate 34,175, forward strand.
TTCTCTGCTTGTTTCACGGTAGTAAATGCACAAGCAGATTTCTTTTTTAGCGATGGTTTGTTACACGCGAAAGATGCTGCGGTCATCAACAATGCGGCGGCTAAAAACATGGCTAGCTTACGAATTCTCCCCTATGTTGATCAGCGCATAGAGAAAGATAGCCACTTACTAGGTACTTTCTCTACCCGCGTGATGGGGCTAACAGGTACTCAGCTGCTTATGGATCGTGATGTTGCGAGTATTGCGACCGAGGTAATGAAGCGACAGTTTGGGATAGCTGGATTTCCTTTGTTAGAAGACAACAATATTGCAGCTAAATTTGAGCTGACAGGGGTTGTTAAAACCCTCACTTTGAATGCTCGTGAGCGAGATAATATCCATATCATTTTAGAAACAAAGTTGACGGATGTAGCAACAGGAAAAGTGCTGTGGCTCGCTTCAGTAACACAGACCAGTAGTCGTTTCGCTGGTGTAGCGGGAGACAACCGCAATGATTTAATAAATTACTTATATCGCGAGCTAACCATAGTCAGTGATAAAACAGTGAATGCAGTAAATAGTTTATTAATGGCATCCTATCCCGCTTTGTTTAACTTAACGCCAGGCACTAAAACCATAGATGGGGTAACAGTATTAAGCACACCACTACTCAGCCCTGTTACAGTTGCGTTGCCCACTCCAGCCGAAAACATAGTGAACAGCACGGGTACATTAGTGTTGACCAGTCAGCCTACACGAGCCAAAGTTTATGTTGATGACGTGTATTTCGGTCTCACACCTTTACGGGTAGAGCTTGATGCTGGGCTGCATATCATTACCACTAAACTCGCTGGACGAAAAACTGAAACTGAAAAAATTTCTCTACGCAAAGCAGAAACAATTGAGTTAGAGATGACACTGGGTAAATAAATAGAGTGATTCAGAAAACTTACCTAAAGCTAGTCAGTTAATACTGACTAGCTTTTTTTCGAGACGAAGCTGATTGTGTGCGCTACCTAAATGCTTTTTACCATTTAATTTAGCCAGCTCAACTTGTTTTTGTCGCTCTTGTGCGGCACGACGTTTTTCATCAGTAAGTGAGCCATAACAGTTAGCGCAGCTAATCCCCGCTTGGTAGTGCTCCGACTGCATATCCTCAGTAGAAATAGGGCGCGAACAGCCATAGCAAAGCTGGTAATGACCGGGGTGTAAATCTTGACCAACCGCAACGCGCTGATCAAACACGAAACATTCCCCTTCCCACAAGCTTTCTTCAGCAGGCACATTTTCGAGATATTTTAGAATCCCACCTTGTAAGTGATAAACCTCAGCAAAACCTTGTTGCAACATATATGCAGAGGCCTTTTCGCAACGAATGCCACCGGTACAAAACATTGCGACTCGCGGCTGTTTATCAGGATCAAAATGATTTTTAACATAGTCAGGAAACTCGCGGAAAGTGGTAATACGCGGGTCATGCGCGCCTTTGAAAGTGCCAACTTCGACTTCGTAATCATTACGCGTATCGACCAATAGCACATTTGGATCGCTAATCAAGGCATTCCAGTCTTCCGGCTTAACGTATTGCCCCACCAACTCCGTCGGGTCAATGTTGGGCAAACCCATCGTGACAATTTCTTTTTTAACTTTGACCTTCATGCGATAAAAAGGCTGGCCTTGCGCCAATGATTCTTTATGCGGCAAGTCGGCCAAACGAGCATCGCTACGCAAATAAGCCAAAATCAAATCTAAATTGTTGCGAGTACCAGCTATTGTGCCGTTAATACCCTCTTCAGCCAATAATAACGTACCCGTTATCGCCAACTGATTACACTTGGCTTGCAAGGGATCGCGCAACTCTAAGCAGTTATTTAATTTAACAAATTTATATAACGCGGCAACAATTAAGGCACTCATACTCAAATCCTTCGACCGATATTAGCAATATATAAAACCTGGCGTGTTATGGCAAACAATTAAACCAGACACGGACGCAAAAACGCCCTCACATTTCTGTAAGGGCGTTATGCTTGTAAGGAGTCTGACGATGACCTACTTTCACATGGAAGAACCACACTATCATTG
>JBJORQ010000005.1:0-58287 GCA_046049345.1 Pseudomonadota bacterium
CGGCGTGAGTGTGGAATTTGCGGATTGGCGTTTTAATCTGCGCGGCTCGAATACCGAACCGTTGTTGAGATTGAACGTGGAAGCGCGTGGCGATGTGAAATTGATGCAACAGCGCACGGCAGAGATTGAAAAATTAATTGTAGGTAACGTTTCAATGTAGTGCGGAAATATTTGCAAGCATATCTTTCGCAATCAGAGAGTTCGCATAGTCTGAAATATGATTGCCATAGCTATACAAGAATTTACCGTTTTTCACTACGCTGCAATTATTTTTTGCGACATCGCACAACAAGTCGGTTGGGTTATAAACGATTAAATTTGGGTTCACGCGTTGTAACTTTTCAACAAATTGCCAGTACAAGCCCATGCCATTTAGATAATCCGTATAGCGAGTTTGGCAATGTGGATTTTCCTTGCGTCGTAAAAACTGATTCAGCCACGTGCTATTTGTTACGCCACCACTAATGCAGCTTTTCGGATCGGGGAAGGTCGGGTTATCTAATACAAAAATTACACGTTTGCCAGCACGTTCAAGACGTTGGATCGCGGAGCTGTACGCTGTCACTCGCTCTTCTGGAAGCTGTTTTTCTACAATAAATCCCGTTTCAGCATCAAGCGAAAATATACCATGGACGGAGAACACCCAAATCACGACTTGGATGGATTGACTCTCCTGCACGGTTTGAAAGCCAATCTTATTTTTACTGAGTTGCTGTTCGCTAATGTTGTCACTGATGAATAACGGACTGACTGAGCCTATCATAGACCAGTGCATATCTAGCTTCGATTCCCGCACCAGCCCATATAACAAGGCTTCAGCTTTACTATCTCCGAGCAATGCAAACTGAGGGGTCGAACCACTACTCAAACAGTATTGAAAGAGTGACTTTTGCACCTCGGCTAGCCCGCATTCGTGTTGCAATTTATTTCTATCCGCACCTAAAACAAGGCTTGCTGGGTCGCCATTGAGCATGCTCATTTTTCGCGTTTCAATGCCACTCATCTTTCTAATTATCTCGCCCGTAACAGCTAACACCAGCATTACGGTACATAAAATCAGCACAACAGGTTTGGTACGAGAATTGAAACGTGTCGGACGCTCGATAAAACGATAAGTAAGCCACGCCAACAATACGCTGACAATCAGCAATATCACGCGCAAGCTCACCGACGGCATCCCTGACTCCATAATGCGAGCAAACGATAACAGCGGCCAATGCCATAAATAAAGCGGGTAGCTAATGAGTCCTACCCACACCAAAACTGGGTGGGATAACAATTTACGGTTGGGGACAGTCCGCGCGCCTGCCAAAATTAAGCTGGCTGCACCTAGGGTTGGCAACAAAGCCCACGCACCTGGGAACAAATAAGCTTTTGTTACTAGCGAAACAGCAAGTGCGATTAACAACAAACCTGACCATGCAATTTGGTTACGTTGCCTATGACTTAATGCATCACTTCGCGTCAGTAAATAAGCACTGCCCGCGCCAATTGCTAACTCCCAAAAACGTGTAAACGGTGAATAAAAATCGGCAACTACGTTATGTTGAACAAGAAAAATGCTGTACGACAGGGAGATACCCAGCAGTAGTAAGAAACCAATTGTAAAATAGCGCGAATGACGCCAGAAAAATGCTAACAATAACGGCCACACAATATAAAACTGCTCTTCTATGCCTAGTGACCAAAGGTGTAATAAAGGCTTTGTGTCGGCGGCATTGTCAAAGTAGCCCGCTTCTTTCCAAAACACTAAGTTAGACACAAACAAGCTACCTGCGGTGACATGTTTCCCGAGTTGCTCATATTCGTTCGGCGACAAAATAATCCAACCAGCACCTAAACACGCCGCTAAAACTAGCGCAAGCGCAGGGAAAATACGACGTACACGGCGCACATAAAAGGTTTTTAGGCTATAAGTTCCAGCCGCCAACTCCTCCCAAATATGTTTAGATATGAGATAGCCAGAGATAACAAAGAAAATATCCACGCCAACAAAACCACCCTGCAATAAAGACGGGAAGGCATGAAAACATATCACCGACAATACAGCGATAGCGCGTAATCCATCTATGTCAGGACGATAATCACTTTTACTCGGTATCAAAGCGTGGTTCATGGCGTTATAAGTTGTGCGCTTGAGAGATGTTTTGCAACTCGTACATAAAGAAACTGGGGCAATTAAAGACTAGTTATCGCACTGCATTTTGCTACCATGCGCGCTTTGCTAAAAAGCGGCGATTATAGCGGCTGTTAAAACGTCGAATCAGGATAGTTATGCCAGACAAACAAATGAAAATCATCTATGTGGTACGTCGCTATGGGCCTGTTGGCGGCATGGAGCGTTATGTATGGGAAGTTACCCGCGAGCTGCGTGCATTAGGTCACGAGGTTCTAGTGATATGTGAAGCGTGCTTAGCCGACAAGCCGGAGGGCATCACCGTGGTCGAGCTAGGGATGTGTCGCCCCCGTCCTCGCTGGTTGGCGTTGCTGCGCTTTGGCAAACATGTAGCACACTGGTTAGCAGAGCATCATCAACCGAATAGTTTGATACATAGTAACGAACGTTTAAGCGAACATGATGTAACCACTTTTCACGGCCCACCGTTCGCCACGATATTTGACAGGCCTTGGTGGCGTTGGATTTCAATACGAGTGGCGATGCAATTATTTTTAGAGCATCGCGAACTACGTGTAGCACGCTACATTGTGCCAAACTCTCAATTCATCAAACAACAACTGGTCGATTATTATCCAGAGTTCGCGCACAAGCTGACTGAGCCTATTGTGCCGGGTGTCACTGGTTCGATAATTAGAGCGAGTCGAAGTGTGCCTCACAAAGGCGGGGTAATTGGATTCGTTGGTAAGGAATGGAAGCGCAAGGGACTGCCTTTTGCCGTTGAAATCGTTCAGCGGTTACGCGCTAGCCGACCTGAGTTACAGTTCCAAGTCGTCGGCCCTGAGCCTCGTGACATTAAAAAATTATTTAGCAGTATGGAAAATAATTTTTTACTAGGCTGGAATAACGCTGCCCCTTATAACGAATTTGACGTGTTATTGCACCCTGCGAAAGCTGAGCCATACGGTATGGTTATCTCAGAAGCGATGGCAGCTTGCGTGCCTGTTGTTATTTCCAATCTTTGTGGTGCCGCTACTCAAGTAACAACCGAGGCTGGCTCTGTCCTGCCGCTAGATGCAGGGGTAAATACTTGGTGTAACGCGGTAGAGCAGCAATTGACACGCAGCAGCCCCGTGCCTAAGTTTGTGCGCAGTTGGCGCGAAGTCGCTCAAGAGCACTTGTCGCTATATCGCATAGTTAACTCAAGCAAATAAATGTTTCCATACTAAGTTGATATGTCACCCACTCAGTTATCTCTTGCCTTTGTGTGCGTATGTCTGGCTTTGTTCTCTGCCTACTTGCTAGGCAAAATCAAGCCACACTCGGACATCGAATTGCACAACCGTTATACGACACTAGATGGATTGCGGGGGTTTTTGGCGTTCTTTGTTTTTCTGCATCACGCCTGCATTTGGTATTTCTATTTGCAAGGGGCTGGCTGGGCGGCTCCCCCGTCTAGCTTGTATGCGTATCTTGGCACCGGCAGCGTGATGATGTTTTTTATGGTGACCGCGCTGTTGTTTTATTCAAAACTACTCGACGGCAAAAGTAAGCCTATAGATTGGTGTCGTTTATTTACTTCGCGTTTGTTACGCATCGTACCCTTATATATTTTTGCGGTTTTGTTGGTGTTTTGCATCGTGACCTATTTGACGCATGCGGAGTTGCAAGTCTCTTTTTTTGAGATAGTCCGCTCAGGACTTAAATGGTTGCGCTTTTGGTCACCCAGTATGCCGAACCTGAATGGAGTTAGTGATTCGAGCCTAATTGTTGCGGCGGTATTTTGGACGTTGCCATTTGAATGGGGCTTCTATTTTATGTTGCCATTGTTCGCGATTGTCTTGGGGGTAAAAACCAAGCCTCCCATTAAGTATTTATTGCTAACACTAATGGGGGTGCATCTTTTGACTAAAGACCTTCATCAACTACCAGCATTTTTCTTTGGTATTGCCGTTGCTTATATGGTGAGAAATACAGCCTTTAGAATCTTTTCAAGCGGCAAAATAGCCTCTGCTTTGATTATTGTTTCCCTAAGCACCGCCGTTATTTACTTCCCAGATCCAAGAGAATACGGGGCGCAATTTTTATTATTTTTAAGTTTTGCGCTTATAGCCTGTGGTAATAATTTATTCGGTTTATTTACCAATAAACTATCCAAATTTCTGGGGGATATTTCTTATAGTATTTACCTGCTACACGGAATTCTGTTATTTGTTACTTTTAATTTTGTGTTGGGCTTAGAGCGAGCTAAAACGTTAACCGCACAGGAATATGGCTGGATAGTTGTTAGTTTGTCACCCATTCTGGTGGCTATCGCTTTCGTTACTTACCAATTGATTGAAAAACCAGGAATGCAAATGACCGATAAATGCACGGCATGGCTTGCAAGGCTCGGAATAAAGTAAGTTAAAGCCAAATTACTTAAATAATTTAATCGCAATCACCAATGCAGGAACTTAAACAGTTTCTAAACGAAAAGAATATCAGCTGGTCGGCTATCGCTCTAGCTGGGCTGACGGGCGTTTTGTTGTTTGTAATTTCATTGCCTCACAGCATGGCATTAAGAAAGTTATTGATTTTAGTAATTTTCTTAATGGCATTTAAGCCATTTTTGAATGCGATTCACGATAGCGTAATCAGGCTAAAAAGCCTTGTATGGCTAGCACTTGCGCTACAGCTTTGGATGTTAATCATTTCAGGGTTTATTGCGCCACACCCACTTGAATCACTTATGGAGTGGAAAGGTCAATGGCTGCCGGTCATTTTGTGTTTAATTATTGGTATCGGTTTAGCCAGAACGCTCATGTGGTCAAAACTAACTAACCGCCAGAGCCTCGCCGCCATATTGATTTGCGCGCCCATCACTTTATTTATAAGTTACAGATGAAAAAGGTATTACCAATTATTTAATTGCCTTAATGGAACCTATTCTGGTGGCGGATTTTTTGGCGAGGCTCGTTAAAGGCAAGCGATTATTGCCCATTCCAAACTGGGCTATCTCGGCTCTTTTTGCGCTGGCAGTTTTTTCATTATTTGCTGCATCGTCAAGGAATGGTTTGATTGTGATGATGCTCGCGTTGTTGTTAGGCGCGGTGGTGATGATTGCTGAGTTTCACAAAATTTACTCTTGGCAAAGAATTGCGAGTTCAGTTTTACTGACAATCACGATTGTTGCTGGCGTTTTTTTTACCGCATACAAAACTGATCCACGTTGGCAAGGCTTCGTAGAAACCATTCCACTTGCCTGGGATATTGATCGCGATTTGTTATGGCTAAAAGCTGACGCGGTTGGTTTACCTAAAACCTCAAGCGGTATCTCTGTTGACCCGTCCCAGTATTACCGCATTGCATGGCTGCACGAAGGCTGGCGCATGCTGCTTACCCACCCTTGGGGAGTTGAAATTTCGCGGGATACTTTCCATCAATTGGAGTTACAAAAACACGGGTACGCTGGAATGTCGCATAGCCACAATGGCTGGATAGACTTAGGGTTGAACATAGGCGTGTTGGGCTTATTATTGTGGGGCGGATTTTTATGGTTACTGGCAAAAGCAGGATGGCAGTCGTGGCAACGCTACAAAAACCCCTTAGGGCTGGCACTCACATTGATGAGTATCATGTTTGTAGTGCGTGCCATGCTGGATTCGGTATTCCGCAACCACATGATTGAGCAGTTCGCCCTAGTGGCGGGCCTAATATTTACCACTCTTTTGTATGAACATAACGATGAATCAAAACCTACCGCAGCAAGCTAAGTCAACTTGGCTCATTTTGTCGCACGCCTTCAATATGGATGGTCGCGCCGCGAGTCAAACCATCACCGACAAAATTCCGCACCTACTGACGCTGGGCGTTACGCCGATTATCGTGAGCGGAGCTTTGGGGCAGCAAGACGCTGTGCTAGAACACCACCAAGTTTTATCAGCATTGCCTGTTGGTTTGCGCTTTGACTTACGGCATTACTTAAGAAATCGTATCGCTAACCGCTCGCTGTATCGCTTAATTACAGTGTTAAGTTTTTTTTTGTTACTGCCAATTTATGTATTAGAGAAACTCATTCTTCCGATTGAAACCACTTGGTCTTGGTCAATCTCGGCTTTTTTGGTCAGTCGCCGTATTATCAAAAGAAGCCCGCCTACCTTAATTTATTCCACAGGTGGCGCGTATGCCGCACACCTTGCGGGATATTGGTTAGCCAAGTGTTATGGCATTCCGTGGATTGCTGAAATTCATGACCCCATGTTATTTGAAGGGCAGCCCGTCACGCGCAGACGCAGAAAATTTATTGTGTGGTTGGAACGCAAAATTTGTACTCATGCCGATTTAGTTTGGTGGTTTACCGATGAGGCAATGGAACGAGCCAAAGCAAGAAACCCAAAACTAGCGCAACGGGGGCATTGGGTGCTGGCAGGCGTGGATGCGCCACAGTTTGAGCGTATTGCGTACCGTAAAAAAGAACATTTGGTCATCGCACACTTTGGTTCGCTGTCAGAAACACGCAACTTGCAGGAATTTTTAAGCGCGCTAGAAAATTTTATTCGCCGTGACGAGCAGCGTGCAAATCAAGTACGCGTGCATATTTATGGCGGAAGTGTAGATGCGATTTCTGCGCAAGCGATGCACGAGTTTTCACACCCTAAAGTGATACAAAATTTTGGCCGAATTGAAACCGATTCTGTCACCGGAGAGAGTGGACGAACCCAAGTGCTTAAACGCATGAACAGCGCGGATTGCCTCTTACTTTTGCATGGCACCGTGCCTTTTTGCGAAGAATATATTCCTTCTAAATTTTACGAATATTTGTGGACGCAACGCCCAATTTTGGGACTCGTGCATCACAATCCGCAACTTACCAAGCTATTGCATGACAATCATCACTGGGCGATAGATGCACAAAACGTTGAATCAATCAGCGCATCATTGGAAGAAATATATATCAAGTGGGCGAAAGATGAGCTCGCGGATAACGGTGTCAGCTCTCAATACACGACGCGGAATGCAGTACAGAATATTTATCAATGGGCAACAGAAGTGCTTACCGCAAAACAGCATTAGGGGTGTCATGAAAACTAGCATCATCATTTTAAGTTTTAATAACTTTGCCTCCACCACCGGAATGTGTTTGCAAATGTTGGCATCCGATTCTGATTTTTTAAGTTGGGAAGTCATCGTTGTTGATAATGCATCCGATGCCGCAACACAGAGTGGCTTAAGCGATGCGAAGCAACTCTATCCGCACGTGCAGTTCGTTTTTAACCCAAGCAACTTGGGATTTTCTGCGGGAAATAATGTCGGCATACGTCTTGCAAAAGGCGATGTACTCGTTCTGCTTAACAGCGATGCGTTCCCGCCGCCGGGCATGATAGGCCGCATGGTGGAGCATTTTAATGATGATGCCCCGTGGGGTTTACTTGCACCTGTCACCAACTCCGCTGGTAATGAGCAAGCTATTTTTACTGCCAGTGATTCGATGGAAGGCAAAATCATTGAAGGCGTGAAATATGCACAACAGTGCCACTCAAGACCCATCAATGCTTATCGTTTGGATTTTTGCTGCGTGGCCATTCCCCGGCTCGTGGCAGATAAAGTGGGCTTATTAGATGAAGATTTTGGGCGAGGTTACTATGAAGATTTTGATTACTCGTTGCGCGTCAAACAAGCAGGTTATCAATTGGGTGTGACTGAAGATGCGTTTGTGTACCATCGCGGCAGCACTAGTTTTGGCAAGGTCAGTAAAGAAACCAAAGCACTCATCAAACGCAACAAGCAGCGTATTTTTTCTAAGTATGGACGAAGCGTGGTCATGCAGCATATACGCCTTGCTAATTTGTCTGTCCTTGAACAATATTACGCCAGAAAAATATCGGGTGACATCGTGTCTGAGTGCCGCATTGCGAATCGTTTGCACTACGCGAGGTCTATTCTTCCTAAGAGCTGGTTCAAACGCTGGCGATATATGCGCAAGTTATCAAAAGTTGAACAATGCTTGCTCATCCCTGAAACCAATCAGTCATAAGAATGCAGCTACTGCAAAAAATTAAAATCATTTTTTCTAAGCGTGCGCGGGAAAGAAACTGGGCTCAAGAGTCACACACTTTTGACACAACGATAAAGCTTGATGGCGTTAATGTTTCGGTGGGGTGCTTTACTTATGGTGCGGGCAACATCCAACTCGTCCATCATCCAGGCTCACCCACACTGTCAATTGGACGATTCTGCTCCATCGCTGGTGGCGTAAAAATATTTGTTGGTGCGTATCATCGCTCGGACTGGTTAACGACATATTCCTTTGGGTTGCAGCATCAAAATATATTTGGCGATAATGTACCATCAGGTTTCCCATACTCAAAAGGCGGAGTGGTTATTGGAAATGATGTATGGATTGGAAACGCTGTCACGATTATGTCCGGTATCCATATCGGAGACGGTGCAGTAATCGCGGCTGGTTCGCATGTAGTCAAAGATGTGTCGCCATACGAAATCGTTGGAGGTAATCCTGCAAAGCATATTAAGTTTAGGTTTGAGCAAGACATAGTTGCAAAAATGATGCGTATCAAATGGTGGAATCTTGATGCGCAGAAAATTGCGCTCATTCAAAAAAACCTTACGGTAGCAGGCAATTCGGAGAACTTGAATCGACTAATCAAGCATCTTGCAGAAATTGCCAATGACGCATCATTCTGATGCTACGCAAAGTTAAAGTATAGGCGAGTAATATCATTCGGGAATGGGTATGGAAAAATTTGTTTTGTATTGCAAGTCATATCGTAATGATGTGACCCGTGTAAAAAGGTTGGTAGAAAGCGTTGCAAAATTTAATGCGGATGGCCTTCCATTTTATGTGTCCGTACCCACCTGCGACCGTGAATTATTTCAATCGGCATTAGCTGGCAAAAACGTATTTTTAATCCAAGATGAAAATATAGTCGCGGCCAATCCGGCCTTGACTCAAGAAAAGATTGACGCGTTACCTGGCTGGCAATCACAACAAATTGTTAAATCGGAGTTCTGGCGATTAGGGCTTGCGGAGTCGTATCTTTGCCTTGATTCTGACTGTGTATTTATTCGACCATTTACACTCGCTGATTTTATTGCACCTGATGGCAATCCCTACACTATCGTGCATCAAGCCAAAGAGCTATTGCAATTCGCAACTAATCACAACATGAAAAAAGTGGGTGAAGATTTCCATAAAGAACGTCAGGAAATTATGGGGATTTTTTCGCGCACCGGAAAGCATTACGACTTTGGCCCCGCACCTTTGCTTTGGAGTAGCAAAGTTTGGCAAGCACTGGATGAAAAATTATTGAAGCCAAGAAATATAAATTTCTATGATGCGATTGTATTATTTCCTGGCGAAATTCAATGGTATGGCGAAGCAATGCTGGCCTTCTCGCCTGTTACTTTTCATCCTATAGAACCGCTGTTTCGCGTGTACCACTACGAACGACAATTGCAAGTTGCCAAGCAACAAGGCGAAACAATTGCGGGGCTGGCTCAAGATTATTTGGGCGTCTGTTACCAATCTAACTGGGAAAGACAATCGGATTTTGTACCCAAGCCATTGCTGTCGCGAATCGCGCGCTGGGTACGCAGAAATATTTTAAGGCGGTATGGCTAATGCAAATCAGCTTGCTCTTTTTAGTTTCAAAAACAGAATGCCGCAAAACACCATGAATCCAAATTTACCTCCCATACTCTTTACGTCATGCGTGATAGTTTCGGATCATTCCGTAGCACTTAAAGCTGAAGATGAACGCGTCAGGTTGACCATAGAGTCAATAGAACATTGGCTGTCAATTTCACCCGAATTACGCTTGGTGATTTGTGATGGTTCTAATTTCGATTTTTCGGCTATCGTCCGCGAAAAGTTTCCTCATGCGCAAATCGAGTGCTTACACTTTCAAAATAACAGGGACTTAGTTGCATTACATGGCAAAGGTTTTGGCGAAGGCGAGATTACTAATTACGCATTGCAGCATTCAAAATTTTTAGGCGAAGCTAATTTTTTTGGCAAATGCACATCTAAATTATGGGTAGAAAATTTCTTAGATTGCCTTGCACAATGGAATGGCAAATTTTTATGTAAAGGCGTATTTGAAGAAGTGTTTTCATTTCGCCCTACTGAATTTTCTTATGTGGACACACGTTTTTATTTGGTTGAAAAAACCTTTTATCAAGCTCATTTGTCCACGGCATATTTGAATGTGGGAGACAAGCAAGGATTAAGTCTCGAGCACTGTTTTATGAATGCCATACTCGAAAATAAATTTGAACATGTGCTGTTCAATAATCCACCCGTGATATGTGGAGTCGGTGGCGGTTCGGGCAAATACTACAAGAACAATTTCAAACGTCGGATCAAAGAAAGAATTAGGACTTGGCTGGCCAGACAAAACCCTGCGTTTAAATTTTTATTTCGGCAGTAGGAGTGAAGTTTGCATGGCTGCGTAGATGGCTTGCCCCATTAACAAATATCCAGACGTAGATAAGTGTGTATTGTTGGCTGGGTATAGATCGACAACTCTACTGTTAATGGCTTGTTGATTGACCCGTAATAAATTAGGCGCATGCAGTCGTAGCTCTGCTTTGTTCCAAAATTGCTTTTCTGAATAAAAATAACTAGTGGACTTGTTGGGTACAACAGCCCAAATAACCATTACACCCGCCAAACGTTTATTAACCTCCAGCATATTTTTTAAGTCCTCCTCCGCTAAATCCTCCGCTTTGTCTAAACTCAAAAATAAAGAAGCAGAGCAATTCCGATGACTAAATAACTCACAACCATTTTTCACATGCGACAGTGTTGTGTCGTTATTGAGCTTGACCGACAAAAAGTTCGGTGCATCAATTATCTGGCGATATTTGCGGGCATTAAATGCGGTTTTTACACCTAGGGACAGCTTTCCGCTCCAACTCACCATATCTGGATTAAAGTTAGATGGGGGAGGGTAACGGGGATCATCTGAAATCGTATTCGCTCGCGTGCCAATTTGTATGCAGTCATGTACATTTTTAAGCGTCTCGTGAAGATTTCGTTCGATTATTTCCACCACAACCACCGAGCCATGAAACCCTTGTCCGCGCAACAATGGCAGAAAATCGCTACAAACATCTTGTAAACCCCATCCTCCTGTTCGCACACTTAATCCTTGCCGCACCAGTTCGGTTTGCCAAACGTGCTTTTCCGAAAAACTATCGCCTATCACCAACACATCCGCATCAGCCATCGCCGCTTGGCTAAATAACTTTGCCTCGATAACAGGCTGGTTTTGCCGTTGCCCATATTGGCTTTCTGGCAGCAATGCTAGGCGTGTTAAATCGCCTTGAAACCCTGCTAGCGGTAAAAAATAGAATCCCACTGCGCCATAGCCGAGTAGCAAAACAAAGCTGGTGAGAGCAAAAAATTTGGCGTGTTTCATATCAAAATTGGAAGTACAAAAATGGGCTGTAAAAGCCAAAATGGTCGATGGCGACAAATAACATAGTTAACAGAAAAGCCAATTGCAACAAGGTATAGAGCGCGTTGCTGGCAACGAAACGTAAGCGCGTGGAGTTTGGTAACAGCCACACCCACAACAAGCTAGGCAGTAAAATTTTGAGTAAGTCACGCCCCGATAAATCAGTGAGTAAAAGTAAATTTCCATGCAGCACCGCGTCAAAACTAATCGCTCGATAGTGCAGACCTAACATGGCTTGCAGCATAACGCTGGCTTGCGCAATGTTATCGGCGCGGAATACCACCCATGCCGCGACTACGGCAATAAAGGTCAGCACGCCGCCCGTAAGCGCGCCTAGCCAGTTGGGTATCCAGCGCAAATATTTCTCTGCGACTAACTCGCGCCACAAATGATTAAGCGTGAGATAAAAACCGTGCAGCGCGCCCCACACCACGAACGTCCAACCCGCTCCGTGCCATAAGCCGCCGAGCAACATGGTGGCGAATAAATTGCCGTAACGACGCAATTTGCCGTGGCGATTTCCACCCAATGGAATATACAAATAGTCGCGTAAAAAAGTGGACAGCGTGATGTGCCAACGTCGCCAAAATTCGATGATGCTAGTGGATTTATAGGGTGAATTGAAATTGATGGGCAAACGGATGTTGAACATTAAAGCGATGCCCAAAGCCATGTCGGTGTAGCCAGAAAAATCGAAATAAATTTGCAGCGTGTAAGCCAGCGCGCCTGACCACGCCTCGTAAATGGTCGGGACTAAACCACTCGCCATACCGTGTTGCACGCCGTTGAAAATCGCGGTGGCAAACGGCGCAAGTTCGTCCGCACCCAAGGTTTTTTTACACAGCCCCAGCGTGAACAACAGCAAGCCTGTCGCGACATTGAGCCAGTTGATGCGATAGGTCGCAGCATGCGCAAATTGCGGCATCATATCTTTGTGGTGCAACACGGGGCCGGCGATTAAATGCGGAAAATATGTGACGAATAAAACGTAATGCACAAAGTTAAATTCGCGCACTTTACCCTGATAGGTATCGACCAAAAAAGCGATTTGGGTGAAAGTAAAAAACGAAATGCCCAGCGGCAAAATGATGTTTGCCATCTGCCAATTCGCCCCCGTCAGTGTGTCCACTGAACCCAAGAAAAAGTTGGCATATTTGTAATAAGCAAGCAGCAAAAGATTCGCACTAATCGCCGCAATCAAAAGCGGCTTTTTACGTAAATTTGCCTTCGCTATCCACATCCCAAACGCATAGTTACAGCCTATCGACAGCAGCAACAATCCCACATAGGCAGGATTCCAATAGCCGTAGAAAAACAGCGAGCAAAGTGCCAGCCATGCGGCGGCGTAGGCTTGATTGAGTCGCGCCAACTGGAAAAATCCCAGCAAGCTAATGGGCAGAAATAGAAAAATAAAGGCGTAAGAATTAAACAGCATGAGGTCGTCCGATTACATAGAGGAGGCGATTAAAGGGATCAGCAATGCCGCACCCGCTGGGCTAATGTGGTTGTTGTCGGTGTACAAAACATTACCGTTCGCGCGCGTCATGCACGCGCCCGTACTACATAAAATCGGCGCGGGATCGAGCACGTTTAAATGCAACTCAGCCGCGTGGTCACGCGCAAATTCAGTCATAAATAAATTCTGTTGTTGCAGTTGCGCGAGCGGCACGGTGTAATTCTCCGGCAGTGCTTGGACGACTTTTGGCAGCATCGCAACGCTGTGTACCAGCACCACCTCGATGCCAAATGATTGCAGATACTGAATGGTGCTCAGCAAATGCGCGCGCATCACCAGCTGACTGGTGGCGCGGTCGTTGGCGGCGGTGTGTGCGTCGGAAATAAAATGGTTGGGCTGGTTGTTCGGATCACCTTCGGAATACATACTCCATGAGGCGAGCAAATAAACTTTGCTAAAAGCGCGCGTTGCTATTAAGCCTTTAATCCGCGCATCAAATTTTTCCGCGCAGATGTTTTTAGCACCATCCAAACTGTATATATCAAAGATAGGTGGACAGCCTGCCTGCATGGCGATAACGCCTTGCGTGTGACGCGCTTCGGCGGCGGCTTGAAACGCGGGATACCACGCCGCGACATGGGAGTCACCAACCACTAAAAAGCGTTGTTTCGCTTGCAAGTCGCCAAACGCGCAGTTACGCAAAATCGCTTGCGGATCATCACCTATTGCGCAATTAGCCGGATATTGCAGCGTTGTGCCTGTAGCCGCTTTGAAGTCAAAACTGGCTAAATTATTTTTGACTTTAACCCAATTCGGGAAGCGATTTTCCATACCGCTATTGGCGTAAATATAGCTGCCGATACTCACGCAAAAAATCCCGAAAGTGAGTGTCATCATCCCCACTTGTCGTCCCGAAAAATGCTCGCGATTTTTGCGGAATGGCTCTTCGACATAACGCCAAGCTAAATAAGAAATCACCAGCGTGAGTAAAAACAACACACTGATTTGCAGTGCGTGACCACCCGAAAAATCGCCATTGTGCAGCCAGACCAATAACGGCCAATGCCATAAATACAGCGAATAGGACAAGCCTCCGATAAACACTAAACGCGCGTGCTTAATAATTTTTCAGTGAAATGTGTGCCGCTGCTGAGAATAATTAAAGCGGTGGCGAGACACGGAATAATCAGCAAGCTGCTGGCGTATTGAACGCTTTCATCCAAGAAAACTAAGCTGGCGATAATCACCACGAAACTGCCGAGTGCGATGCCGCTTTGATTAGCTAAACCGGCTTTGATGTTAGTAGGTAAAAATACAATTAACGCGCCGATAACAAACTCCCAGACGCGCCCAGCGAAGGAAAAAAAGCCTTCAGTAGGCAAATGATTTTGCTGGTAGTTGTAGCGCACCCAAAAGGAAGCGACTGCAATGACACTCAAAATCACCACACGATGTTGCTTAAATTTGAATAGCAAAATCAATAGCAGCGGAAAAATTAAATAGAATTGTTCTTCGATGGATAACGACCAAGTATGCAGCAAGGGCTTGGCTTCACGCGACATGTCGAAATAACCTTGCTGGCGCGCAAACACCATATTGGTGAGATACACGGCAGAAAATTGCAGACTTTTGGCGTATTGAAAAAAGTCATACGGTTTCAGCACGAAATAGCTGATGACGACCGAGACGATAATCATTAAAAATAAATTTGGTAACAAGCGCATCACGCGATTCTTGTAAAATCGGCGGATATTGAACGTGCCGCGCGCCAACTCGACGCTAATCATTTGCGTGATGAGAAAGCCGGAGATGACGAAGAAAATATCCACGCCGAGATAGCCGCCCGCCAGTGTTTTCCAGCCGAAGTGAAACAGGACGACTGCGATAATCGCGACAGCGCGCAGGCCTTGTATTTCTGGATAGAATTTTTTGTCGAGAATCGGCATGTTCAGTCAGGCGAAAAAAGTCGCGCATTTTATCAGGAGTTGCATGTGATTTATGTTGTTGGAGATGTGCAGGGTTGCTATATCGAGCTGGTCAATTTACTGGCCAAAATTAGCTTTAATCGTGAGCAGGATAAATTATGGCTGGTCGGCGATTTAGTGAATCGCGGCCCCGATTCTTTGGCGGTGTTGCGGCTGGTGAAATCATTGGGCGATGCCGCGATTACTGTGCTGGGCAATCACGATTTGCATTTGCTGGCGGTGGCGGTCGGTGCGGCAGAGCTGCATACAGAGGACACTTTGGCCGACATTTTAGCCGCGCCCGATCGCGATGAACTACTCACTTGGTTGCGTCAGCAACCCCTGCTCCATGTGGAGAATAACTGCGTCATGGTGCATGCAGGACTGCTGCCCAACTGGTCAATCAAACAGGCGCAAGCCTTGGCGCGTGAGGTCGAAGCGGCGTTGCGCAGCGACAATTACGCCAACTATTTAGCGCATATTTACGGCAACACACCCAACGCTTGGCGTGATGATTTAGGTGGCTATAAACGCTTGCGCGTGATTACCAATGTGCTCACTCGGATGCGTATTTGTACGCCGCAAGCCGAGATGGAATATAAATTTAAGGGCTTGCAAAGCAATATCCCACAGGGATTTATGCCTTGGTTTAATTTGCCGAATCGGCAAACCAATGATGCGACCGTGATATTTGGGCATTGGTCGGCACTGGGGTTAATCGCCGAGCCTAACCTTATCGCCCTTGATACGGGCTGCTTATGGGGTGGGCCGCTGACCGCGATACGCTTAGAAGACCGCCAGATTTTTCAAGTGCCAAGTGTCAATCCAGTCGCGCCCAACCACCGCTAAAAAATCACGCTATGCCCCCAATCAAACCTCTCGCAGCACGATTTTTTTACACGCTGCTGCTGTATTTACTGTTCCCATTTATATTTTTTAAGCTGCTGTGGCGCGGACGTTTGCAGCCTGAATACTTGCAACACATCGATGAACGGTTTGGTTTCTATAAACAAACTTCTAATCGTCCAATTATTTGGTTGCACGCCGTGTCAGTCGGCGAAACGCGCGCCACGGTCAGCCTGGTTGAGCAGCTCTGTCGCGACTATCCGCAGCATCAAATTTTGCTCACGCACACTACGCCGACGGGGCGCGCGACCTCCGCGCAACTGTATGGCGAGCGCGTGCTGCGCGTGTATCTGCCTTACGATTATCCGTTTGCGGTGCAACGCTTTTTGCGCCATTTCAAACCGCAACTGGGCATGTTGATGGAGACCGAAATCTGGTTCAACTTAATCCACGCGTGTGAAAAAAATCATGTGCCGTTGTTGTTGTTAAACGCGCGCATGTCGGAAAAATCTGCGCGCGGTTATAGCCGTTTCGCCACGCTCTCGCATGAAGCTTTACGCGCTTTAAGTGGCATCGCCGCACAGACAGTAGCCGACACGCAACGCTTGGCAGTATTGGGCGGAGAGGTAATCACCTTGATGGGAAATTTGAAATTTGACATCTCGCCACCTAAGGAAATGTTGGCATTAGGCAAAGTTTTGCGCGAACAATTTGGCGCGACACGCCCAGTGTTTTTGGCGGCAAGTACGCGCGAAGGCGAAGAAGAATTATTGTTGGATGCCTGGCAAGCCGCATCGCCACAAGCCTTGCTGGTATTAGTGCCACGCCATCCACAACGCTTCGATGCCGTTGCCGAACTGATTAAAAAACGTGGATTAAAACTACAACGGCGCAGTGAAAATAAAACTGTATCGCCCGACATTCAAGTGTTGTTGGGCGACAGCATGGGCGAAATGTTTGCTTATTACGCGGCAGCCGATTTGGCTTTTATCGGTGGCAGTTTATTGCCTTTCGGCGGACAAAATTTAATCGAAGCCTGCGCAGTCGGTACGCCCGTTTTAATCGGCAATCACACTTTTAATTTTGCCGATGCGACGCGTTTAGCGATTGAGGCGGGTGCGGCGCAACGCGTGAGTGATGCGGACGAATTAGTGCAAGCTGTCGCAAAGTTATTAGACAACGCAAACACCTTATCAACGATGCGCGCAGCGGGATCGCGCTTTGTCGCCACGCATCAAGGCGCGACCGATAAAGCGATGCAACTCATCAAACAACATATCGCTTAAGCCTTTAAGCAATCCAATAAAAAAGCGGACGTGATATTCACGCCCGCTTTTTTATTGGATTGCAACTGCTTACAAACTAATCGCGAAACCGAAATGTTGCGCAAATTGCGCCATGATGTCGGCGCGTGATGGTGCGTGATTTTGTCCGCCGCGACTGGCAATTTTTATCGTGCCCATCAACGAAGCCAAGCGACCTGTGGTTTCCCAATTCCAACCTTTTTGGATGCCGTACAACAGCCCCGCACGATACGCATCGCCGCAGCCTGTTGGGTCGAGCAAGGCCGTCGCTTTGGCGCAGGGAATCAGAATTTCTTTGCCATCGGCGTAAATGGTCGAACCTTCACCGCCGCGCGTCACGATCAGCGCGCGTTTACCTTGCGCTAATTCGGTGAGCGTTTTGCCGGTTTTGTCTTGCAACAACTGCGCTTCATAGTCATTCACCGTCACATACGTCGCGAGGCTGACCAAGTGCAACAGCTCCTCGCCGCTAAACATCGGCATCCCTTGACCCGGATCAAACACCCACGGAATGTTTGCATCAACGAACTGTTGCGCGTGTTGCAACATGCCATCGCGACCATCGGGCGACACGATGCCTAAGCTCACTTGTGCTGCATCGCTGACTTTATTTTGCTCAGAAAAGCCCATCGCACCAGGATGAAACGCGGTGATTTGGTTGTCGTCCAAATCGGTGGTGATAAACGCTTGTCCCGTGAAGCTGCCCGACACATGGCGCAGATGCGCTTGCGAAATATGGTGTTTTTGCAGATGCACATCGTAAGTCGAAAAGTCATCGCCCACAGTTGCCATCAGTAACGGCGCGCCGCCTAACAGTTGCAAGTTGTAGGCGATATTGCCCGCGCAGCCACCAAATTCGCGGCGCATTTCAGGCACTAAAAATGCCACATTCAACATGTGAATTTTCTCAGGCAAGATGTGTTTTTTGAATTGATCTGGAAACACCATAATGGTGTCGTACGCCATCGAACCGCAAATCAGTGTGTGCATCGCCCTGCTCCAAATTTGAAAAGCGCGGATTGTAGCAGCGCGTGCGCGATGCTGGTGCGAGACGCACACATTAGGTGCGCAGCGTAACTGGATGTCGCCCGCAACCCCTTAGCCTACAAGGCTGTTATGCAGTGGCACGCAGCTTGCTGTTACATCGCGCATACGCTGTTGGAGCGTAATCAACAAGGGAGAGCGACATGAGTACAGAGACAGTGTTGGCGGCGTTGCGCCACAGCAAGTTAAGCGAAGATTTATCCGACGACGAGGTGTCGGTGTTAGCGAGTTTGGCAACGGTGCGCGATTACCGCGTGGAAGATGTGCCAGTCGAAATGGACGGCGAAGCACTGGCAGATTGCTTGCTAATTCTGGTCGCGGGAGAAATCGAAGTCAGCGCGCAAGTGAATAACGAACCGGTGTTTTTGCACCTCGATGCGCCAGGCGATTTAGCGCGCGTAATGAGCTTCGTCGGCGGCAGGGCCAGCATCAAAGCGGCCATCAATGTGAAGCGTCCCAGCACTGTGTTATTGCTCAAGCGTTCTAGCTTAGAGGCGACCTTACCGAGCTTGAGCGGCAAGGCTTGCACGCATCCCACCTTGGCCTATTTTGTGATGCGCAATTTAGTGCGTTACATGCACCAAGTGTCGCGTCGCAGTAGTGCTGAAAAAGAGGAAATGAGTAATTATTTATACTCTTTGCACGGGCGGTATTGAGCGGCGTTAGGCGGATTTACTTTGTATCAACTCAATCTTGTAACCATCGGGGTCTTCGACAAAGGCGATTACGGTGTTGCCATGCTTCATCGCCCCCGCTTCGCGCACCACTTTGCCGCCGCGTTGTTTGATTTCTGCACAGGCTTTATAAGCATCGGAAACTTCAATGGCGATATGCCCAAACGCGTTGCCGAGTTCGTATTTTTCTACGCCCCAGTTATGCGTGAGTTCAATGACTGCGCCATCGGCTTCGCTGCCATAACCGACGAATGCTAAGGTGAATTTGCCATCGGGATAATCGCTGCGGCGCAGTAATTTCATGCCTAAAATTCCGGTATAAAACGCCAGTGATTTTTCCAAATCGACGACGCGCAACATGGTGTGCAGAATTCGCATCGGCAGCCTCTAAAAATTCAGAATTTTGGGATGAAGCGCAAGGAGCCGCGCAGCGAATGACGCAGGCATATCAGATTGATAGACAAGGAATGAGCGAGCACGCGACGCAGCGATTCGCCCAAAAAATGAATTTATAGAGGCTGCCATTAAATTTCTACCATCTCAAAATCGTCCTTACGCGCTTCGCATTCTGGACACGACCAATTCATCGGCACATCGTCCCAACGCGTGCCTGCCGCCAAGCCTTCTTCGGGCGCGCCAGCGGCTTCGTCGTAGATCCAGCCGCAAATTAAACACATATAGGTTTTGTATTCTGAAATGTTAGTCATATAGGGTAAAATGTTGGATTAGCCGCGCATTTTAGCATTTCAAAAAATTATGTCTGACTCATTCCCCCTCGTGATGACTTTTTCCGCCACCGATCCTAGCGGCGGTGCGGGTATGCAAGCCGATATTTTGACCATCGCCAGCATGGGTTGCCATCCGCTGTCGGTGGTCACCGCGATTACCGTGCAGGACACCAGCGGCGTGGATGATGTGCTGGCGATGGATCCCGAATGGGTGGTCGATCAGGCGCGCGCCATGTTGGAAGATGTGCCTGTCGCGGCATTCAAAATCGGCTTGCTCGGCAGCGTGGATAACATTCCCGCGATTGCCGAAATTTTGGCGGACTATCCCGATGTGCCGCTGGTACTCGATCCCGTTTTAGCTTCGGGGCGTGGCGATGAATTGGCGGATGAGGACATGCTCGACGCGATGCGCGAATTGTTGATTCCGCAAACCACTTTGATGACACCAAACAGTATCGAAGCGCGCCGTTTGGCGATTAACGAAGACGACGACAGCGACGATCCATCTTTAGCCGAATGCGCCAAACGCTTGCTGGCAATGGGTTGCGAATATGTGTTGATTACTGGCACGCACGAACAAACCGCGAAAGTCACCAACACTTTGTATAGCGAAGCAGGCGTGGTGCGCAGCGATAGTTGGGAACGCTTGCCAGGCAGTTATCATGGCTCAGGTTGTACCTTGGCTTCGGCGATTGCCGCCTTGTTGGCGCAAGGTGTGGACGTGCCCGAAGCAGTGCAAGAAGCGCAGGAATACACTTGGCAAACGCTCAAATCAGGCTTCCGTCCGGGCATGGGACAACATATTCCTGACCGTTTATTTTGGGCGCGTAGCGATGACGATGCAGAAGATGAAGCCAAGCCAGCCGTCATCAATTAAGGGCTTATACGCGATTACGCCAGACGAGCGGAATACGGCGGAATTGCTGCGTAAAACTAGCTTGGTGTTGCAAGGTGGCGCACGAGTTTTGCAGTATCGCAACAAACTCGCCGCCGCTGAGTTACAACTTGTACAAGCCACAGCACTACGCAATTTAACGCGCGAATTTGGCGCGATTTTAATTGTGAATGACAACGCGTTGTTGGCACAAAAGGTGGCGGCAGATGGTGTGCATTTAGGTGGCGAGGACGGCTCAATCGCGGCAGCACGCGCAGTGTTAGGCAGCGACAAGTTGATTGGGGTGTCTTGCTATAATCGTTTGGATTTAGCGCACAGCGCAGTGCAAAACGGTGCGGATTATGTGGCGTTCGGCGCGTTTTTCGCCTCCACCGTCAAGCCGAATGCGCCCGTTGCCAGCTTGGCTTTATTGCAGCAGGCGCGCCGTGAAATTGTGTTGCCGATCGTCGCGATAGGCGGCATCACGATGGCGAATGGCGCATCGCTTATCGCGGCAGGCGCGGACTCATTGGCGGTGATTTCAGCGGTATTTGCCGCAGCCGATATTAAGCAAAGCGCACAACAATTTAGTGAGTTAGCGGCGGCATAATTTTTGAATAAAATTTTTTAGAAGTGGACTTAACAACATGACAACACATAACGAACAACTTTTTGCCGATTCACAAAAGCTTATTCCTGGCGGCGTGAATTCGCCCGTGCGCGCGTTTGGTTCGGTGGGCGGCACGCCGCTGTTTTTCCAGCGCGGACAGGGCGCGTATGTGTGGGACGCGGATGGCAAAAAATATACTGACTTCGTGGGTTCTTGGGGGCCGATGATTGTTGGACATTGTCATCCCGAAGTGGTCAAAGCGGTACAAGATGCAGCCGCGCAAGGCTTAGGCTTTGGCGCGCCGACGGCGACCGAATTGGAAATGGCGGAGCTGTTGTGCAAGTTGTTACCAAGTTTAGAAATGGTGCGTTTGGTCAGCTCAGGCACGGAAGCGACCATGACGGCAATCCGTTTGGCGCGCGGCTTTACCAACCGTTCACGCATTGTGAAATTTGAAGGTTGTTACCACGGACATTCCGATGGCTTGTTGGTTAAAGCAGGTTCAGGCGCGCTGACGTTTGGTCAGCCGAGTTCGTCAGGCGTGCCTGCCGAAATCGCCGCGCTCACCACCGTCATGCCTTACAACGACGTAGCGGCATTAGAAAAATGTTTCGCCGAAATGGGTGATGAAATCGCAGCGGTAATTGTTGAACCGGTGGCGGGCAATATGAATTTGGTGTTGCCTAAACGCGAGTTTTTGGATGCGTTGCGCAGTCTTTGTACCAAGCACGGCGCGGTATTGATACTCGATGAGGTGATGACCGGTTTCCGCGTCAGTATGCAAGGTGCGCAAGGTTATTACGGGATCCAGCCCGACTTGACCACACTGGGCAAAGTGATGGGCGGCGGCTTGCCCGCTGCGGCATTCGGCGGTCGTCGCGACATCATGCAATGTCTCGCGCCTTTAGGTGCGGTGTATCAGGCGGGTACGCTGTCGGGCAATCCCGTCGCGGTCGCGGCAGGATTAACTAACTTGAAATTAGTGCAAGCCGCAGGCTTTTACGAAAACTTGGCGGCGCGTGCCACACAACTCACGGCAGGCTTAACGGCTGCCGCACAAAAACACGGCGTTACATTCTGCGCGCAATCAGTGGGTGGCATGTTCGGCGTGTATTTCAGCAAAACCATTCCGACTTCTTACGAGGAAGTAATGAGCGGCGACAAAGCCGCTTTCAATCGCTTCTTCCACGCCATGATAGACGCGGGACATTACTTCGCGCCGTCGGCTTTCGAGGCAGGCTTTGTTTCCGCCGCACACACCGAAGCCGACATCGCCGCGACCATTGCGGCAGCGGATAAAATTTTTGCGGGTTGGAAATAATGGGACTCTTTTCCCTCGCGACTTTTTACACTACGGTCAATCATTTCAAAGATTTGCCCGCGCATGGCGGACGCGAAGTAGCTTTCGTCGGTCGCTCCAACGCAGGCAAATCTTCCGCAATTAACACCCTCGCCAACCATGTGCGCTTGGCTTACGTCAGTAAAACGCCAGGACGTACCCAGCATTTGAATTTTTTCTCGCTGAGTCCGAATACTTATCTGGTCGACTTGCCCGGTTACGGTTACGCCAAAGTGCCGCCCGCCAGCAAAAAACATTGGGAAGCATTGCTCACCGAATATCTGCAAAAACGCGATGAACTGTGCGGTTTAGTGGTCATCATGGACGTGCGGCATCCGCTCACCGAGTTGGACGAAGCAATGTTAGATTGGTTCGCGCCGACCAATAAACCCGTGCATATTTTGCTGACTAAAGCCGATAAATATAGCCGCCAACAAGCCATCCAAACGCTGACTAAAGTGCGCGCGCATTTGGTGGAATTTTTCCCGCATTGCACCGTGCAGTTATTTTCCAGCCTGAAAAAACAAGGTATCGAAGAAGCCGAAGCCGTGATTGCGGGTTGGTTTGCCGCACCTGAAGAAATAATAGATGCGGACGAACAACTAGGCGCAGAAGAATAGGCAAAAAAAAGCCCCCGAATCATCGGGGGCAAAAATATCTTAACTTGATTAAGATACACGCTCAGGGAGGAGAAACGTGGAACGATTCATCATCATTCGCGCTATCTGAGTGGCACTTTGTAAATTAGTTCAAAAATAATTCAACTTTTTTAAATTTTTTTAAAAGACTTCAGGAATGCTATGCAAACACTAGGCAAATATCCTCAAACTCGGATGCGTCGGATGCGTCGCGATACGTTTTCTCGCAACTTAATGCGCGAACATATTTTGACCGCCGCCGATTTTATTTACCCCGTGTTTGTGTTGGAAGGCACGAATACAGTAGAGGACGTGAAGTCCATGCCAGGCGTGCAGCGCAAGACTTTAGACTTGCTGCTCAAAGATGCTGAGCAATGCGTCAAGTTGGGCATTCCGATGATGGCGATCTTTCCGGTGATAGATGTATCGCTGAAAACTCTGGGTGCGGAAGAAGCCTACAACCCCAATGGACTGGTGCCACGGGTGGTTGCGGCGATTAAAAAAGCCTACCCAGAATTGGGCGTTATGACCGACATCGCGCTCGATCCTTATACCAGCCACGGGCAAGACGGTTTAATCGACGAAAACGGTTATGTGCTAAACGACGAAACCGTTGAGGTGCTGGCGCAACAAGCGCAAGTTCATGCGATGGCGGGCGCGGA
This sequence comes from Pseudomonadota bacterium, assembly GCA_046049345.1. GTDB lineage: Bacteria > Pseudomonadota > Gammaproteobacteria > Burkholderiales > Gallionellaceae > Gallionella. The sequence continues at coordinate 23,717 of JBJORQ010000005.1, forward strand.
TGTCGTTGCTCCCTCGGACATGATGGATGGTCGCATCGCTGCGGTGCGCGCCGCGCTGGATCGCAAAGGCTGCATCCACACACGCATCATGGCGTACTCGGCAAAATATGCGTCGAGCTTTTACGGTCCGTTCCGCGATGCGGTCGGCTCTAGCGGCAACCTCGGCAAAGGCAACAAAAACACTTACCAAATGGATCCTGCCAATTCCGATGAAGCCTTGTGGGAAGTGGGTTTGGACTTGCAAGAAGGCGCGGACATGGTGATGGTCAAACCGGGTATGCCGTACTTGGATATTTTGCGGCGCGTCAAAGACGAATTCAAAGCACCGACTTTCGTTTATCAAGTCAGCGGCGAATACGCCATGCTCAAAGCCGCCGCGCAAAATGGCTGGCTGAATGAGGAAGCGTGTGTGCTGGAATCCTTGCTGGCATTCAAACGCGCGGGGGCGGATGGGATTTTGACCTACTTCGCACTTGATGCCGCACGCTGGCTGAAAGCCTAAATCGCCCATCCCGCCACGCGCCGTTTAACGAAAGAACGCGCGCGATGCCATGAGTTTTTATTCTGTTGAATTTCCTTATACGAAACACGCAGCCGCGCATTATTTTGCGCGGCTGCGTGCTTTGCCGCACGCGGTTTGGCTGGATAGCGCAGGGCTGGCGCGCTACGACATTGTGTGTGCCGCGCCGCATCACACGCTGGACAGCCACGCCAGCGAACCGTTTGCGCAAGTGCGCGCCGCGCTCGGCGAACCACTCGCTGCCATTGCCGACATTCCGTTTGCAGGTGGCGCGTTGGGTTATTGGAGTTATGACTTAGCGCGGCAAAGTTTTGGCTTAGCCGCGCAAGCCTCGCCAGATGTGCCGCTGCTGTCAGTGGCGATTTACGACTGGGCATTGGTCATCGACCATGAATTAAAACGTTGTCGTTTGGTGTCGCATTGTCGCTATGCCGACACACCCAAATTACTGTTGGAAATCGAGCAGCGTTTGCGCGGTGATGCGCCCGAGCTGCGCAACGATTTCGCGGTACAGGGCGAAGTCACAAGCAACTTTTCCGCCGCCAGTTATCGCGCCGCGTTCGCGCAAGTACAACGCTATTTACACGCGGGCGACTGTTACCAAATCAATCTCGCGCAACGCTTGAGCGCGCCCGCCAGCGGCGATGCATACGCGGCGTATTTAGCCTTACGCGAACTAAGTCCTGCGCCGTTTTCAGCATTTATGGATTTGCCTAATGCGCAAATTTTATGCGCCTCACCCGAACGTTTTTTAAGCGTCAAAAATGGCTGGGTAGAAACCAAACCGATTAAAGGCACGCGCCCGCGTCATGCCGATAAAACGCAAGATGCCGCGCTCGCCGATGAGTTATTGCATCACCCCAAAGATCGCGCCGAAAATTTGATGATTGTGGATTTACTGCGTAACGATTTAGGCAAACATTGCGCACCCGGCAGCGTCAGCGTGCCGAAACTTTTCGCACTGGAAAGTTACGCCAACGTGCATCACTTGGTCAGCACCGTGCAGGGCAAGCTGGCAGAGGGACGCGACGCATTGGATGTGTTGCGCGATAGCTTCCCTGGCGGCTCGATTACTGGCGCGCCCAAGCAACGCGCTATGCAAATTATTGATGAACTCGAGCCCCATCCGCGCGGTGTGTATTGCGGCGTAATCGGCTATGTTGGTTTTGACGGCAACATGGACAGCAACATCGTCATCCGCACTTTGGTGTTTCACGACGGCGTGCTGCAAGCCCATGTCGGTGGCGGCATCGTGGCGGATTCGGACTGCGCAGCGGAGTACCAAGAAACGTGGGACAAAGCGGCGGCATTACTGAAAATCATGCGGCAATTCAGCGGCATTCACGATACTTAAATCAGGCGGGCGACGCGCAGTAATAAAGCGGTCATCAATTACCCTTAAGGTGTAACCATTATTTACAAATAGGTTGCGCTATGTTGCCCGCCGCAAAATCCCACGCTAACGCGCATGCTTTAGCTCCCGCCCCGCTTAACCTGCTCGCCACCAATGCCAAGCTGAGTAATCTGGCAGTGTTGAACGAGATTATTGAACAGCGCAATTTGCCCGCCTTGTTCCAACCCATTATCGACATGCAGACGGGCGCATTTTTTGGCTTTGAGGGATTGCTGCGAGGCCCTGCCCACAGTCCATTACACGCACCGTGGAAACTGCGCAACGCCGCCGAGCAGCACGGTCTGTCCGTCCCCATCGAACAGCAGGCTCAGCAAATTTTGTTGGCCACCTTTATGCAGCAAGCCTTGCCTGGACAGCTATTTCTCAATATCAGCGCGGCGGTGCTGAATCAACCGAGTTTTAAGCACAGCGCGCTATTGGATTTACTCAGCACGCCAGCACTGGATTGTGCCCGCCTCGTGATAGGCATCGCCGATCAGCCCGCGAGCCTTGACTACTCAAGCGTGTGCCGTGGCTTACTGCCTTTTCGTGATATGGGCTGCCAAATTGCCGTCAACGATTGGGGGGAAGGCTTTTCTAGTGTGCGGCTGCTAGCGGAGCTACGCCCCGCCTACCTCAAACTGGATAAGCATTTTGTACAAGGGCTAGATCGCGATGCCAGCAAGCAGCGACTCCTAGCATCCATCCAAAATATCGCTGCGCAATGCGGTACACAACTCCTTGCCGATGGCATTGCCAGCGAAGCCGAACTGCGTCTCATCCGCGAACTAGGCATCTCATTCGGGCAAGGTGATTTCATCGCGCGCCCCAGTGCGACCCCGCCCCTACAAGCCAACTCGGCGAGCAGTCGCATCATCTGCGCATCGAATAGCCGCAAAAATACCGAACCCACCTTGCCGCAACGCAATCAGGCCACGGCATTTAAGCTGTTGAGCAACATCGCACCCGCGCATCCAGACGAGCTGAACGAAGCCATTTTTGCGCGCTTCTCCGATAACGCCGCCTTACGCGTCATCCCCGTGGTGAGTGACGGCACACCGCTAGGACTGATTAACCGTTACCAATTTATGGATCGTTTTGCCAAACCGTTTCAGCGTGAACTGTTAGGCAAAAAACCCTGTCGCGAAGTCATCAACGCCGAGCCGCTGCTGATTGAGAAAAATATGCCCATCGAAGAACTCAGTCACTTTATGGTGGAAGCCGATAGCCGCCATTTTGCCGACGGTTTTATCATCACTGAACAGGGTCGCTACATCGGGGTGGCATTCGGACAAGACTTGTTGCGTGAGCTGACCCAGATGCAGCTTGAAGCCGCTCGCTATGCCAATCCGCTCACGCTGTTGCCGGGCAACGTGCCGATCAATCAATACATCGAACGCTTACTAGAAAATCACACTCCCTTTGTCGCCTGCTATTGCGACCTCGACCACTTCAAGCCGTTTAACGACATATACAGTTATCGCAAAGGCGACGAGATGATTCAATTGACAGGGCATCTACTCAATGCGGCATGCGACCCGCTCCTTGATTTTATTGGTCATATCGGGGGGGATGATTTTATTTTGGTGATGCAAAGTCCTGACTGGCAAAGCCGTTGTGAAAACGCGCTGAATGCTTTCGCAACCGCCTCCGCGTCCTTGTTCAATGAAGCACATTTAATGGCGGGCGGCTATCACTGCGATGCACGCAATGGCGCGCCAGCTTTTTATCCGCTGACCAGTTTGTCGATTGGCGCGCTCAAAGTCGCAGCGGGACAATTCACCACTCACCACGAGGTCTCGGCAGCGATGAGTGGGGCTAAAAAAATGGCAAAAGAAATGGCGGGCAATAGCTTGTTTGTCGAACAACGTGACTACACCAAGAAAGGCTAAACATGATTTACGCGATCGCGATATGGCGGGGACAACGTTTCGTTTTGCACCTCGTGTATGGGCTGCTGATTGCCTTGTTTTATCCCGCATTAAGTAGCCGCTGGCAACGGCAAATTTTGCGTCACTGGTCGGCGAGTTTGTTGAGCATTCTGAATGTGCGCACCGTGCAGGACCGCCTAGAACTTACGCAGCAACTGCCGCAGGGCTTAATCGTTTGCAATCATATTTCTTGGCTGGATGTGTTCGTGCTGAACGCGGTGATTCCGATGCGCTTTGTGGCAAAAGCTGACGTGCGCGGCTGGCCAGTGTTTGGTTGGTTATGCGCGCGCGCGCAAACACTGTTTATTGAACGGGGCAGCGCACGCGCGGCGGCGCGCATGAATGTGCAATTAGTCGCGCTGCTCAAGCGTGGCGAATGTTTGGCAGTGTTTCCTGAAGGCACCACCAGCGACGGCGCGCAGGTTGAACATTTTCATGCCTCCTTATTGCAGCCCGCGATTGACGCGGCGGTGCCGCTGCATCCGATTGCACTGCGCTATCAAGATGCAGACGGACGGCGCAGTGAGGTGGCGGCGTATGTAGGTGAGCAGTCGTTTGGCGCATCGTTGTGGCAAATTTTATGTGCGCAAAATTTACAAGTGCAGCTCTGTGCCACGCCTGTTTGCAATACACAGTTATACGACCGCCGCGAATTGGCGCGCCTCGCGCAGCACCAAATCAGCCAATGTTTAAGCGCGCTCGCCGCACCCGATTGTGCTGTCACGAAAACTTCACTTGCGAGTAACCCGTATGCAATATCGGCTGGCTACTCTGACCGCTCCCACTCGACAGGAGCTAGATGATGCTAAATTTGAACCGTCCCCTCAATCAGTCCGCCACCGTTAAGCTCAACTACAGCATCGCGCGCAACGCCGCCGAAGTGCAAGAAGCGCAACGCATTCGCTTCAAAGTATTCGCCGAAGAAATGGGCGCGAATTTGCCCAATGCGCAAATCGGTTTGGACATCGACCGCTTCGACCAGCATTGCGATCACTTGCTAGTGCGCGATGGTGACAGCCAAAAAGTGGTCGGTACTTATCGCATCTTGCCGCCCGCAAAAGCCGTCACGGCGGGCGGCTATTATTCTGAAACCGAATTCGATATGAGCCGCTTAGCGCATCTGCGCAGTCGCATGGCGGAAGTGGGACGCTCCTGTGTACATCAAGATTATCGCGATGGCGCGACCATCACTCAGCTATGGAGTGGGTTGGCAAATTACATCACGCAACACGGTCACGACTATTTGATTGGCTGTGCCTCTATCAGCATGGCGGACGGTGGGCATTACGCCGCCAGCGTGTTCAATAAAATTTATAAACTGCATCAAGCCCCCGCTGAATATCGCGTGTTTCCGCATTGCCCCTTGCCCTTGGCGGCGTTGAATCAAAACTTAGAAGTGAGCATTCCGCCGCTGATTAAAGGTTATCTGCGCTTAGGTGCGTACATCGCGGGCGAGCCTGCTTGGGATCCTGATTTTAATTGCGCCGACGTGTTTATTTTGTTGCCCGTGGCGCGCATGAATCCTAAATACGCACAGCGTTTTATGCCTGCCACGCGCGAGCTCTGAAATGAAAAAACTCACCTTGCAACAGCAGCTCCGCGCAATGACGGCGGTCTCGCTATTCGGCATGTGCGTGGTGATTATTTTTGTGCTGATTAGCCTCAATCAGTTGCGCCAAGAATTCCATACTTATCAAACGATGCAGAGCATGGATAGCGGGCTGATCGACATTAAAGCAACCGCGCTGTCGGTCAGTCGCGCCGACCCGATCATGGCGGAAACCACGCCGCAACTGGCGCAAGCCGATGCGCATATCCAAGCCTTGCAGCAACGCATCGTCACGCTATCAGACAACGACGCGCTCAAGTCAACCTTGCTTGCTCTGTCCAAACAATGGGCGGCTTACGCACAAGGTTTTAAGGGCGCGATTGAGATTGCCACCACCAGCCCCGCCGATGCTTTGCAGATTCCCGACGCGATGTACAGCATGTATCTCGCGCCGATGGTGCTAGAACTGGATAGATTGGTCGATGCCAATAAAATAATCGAGCAAGTTTCGGAACAGAAAATCGACACACTGATGCGCAACATTTTGTGGGTGGTACTGCTACCGATGGTGCTGCTCGGCATGGTGATTACCGTTTCGCAAAGCGTGTTTGGCCAATCGCTGCGCAAACGCCTAGAGAATATCGTGAGTGAAATTATTCATCTGCATAACGGTGATTTGAGCCGCCGCCTCGCCACGCATCACAATGATGAAATCGGCCAGCTCTCGCAAACCATTAACCATTTCATCGCGCGCTTTGAAAGCATTTTGCAAGAGGTGCAAACCTCCGCCGATCAAACCCACAAAACGGCGCACGGTGTCAGCGAAATGGCGCATTCCGTGACCGTTAACGCCAAACATCAATCCACCAAAGTGGCGCAAGTCAGCAACGCCATCGAAGGCATGGGCAACACCATCAAAAAAATTGCCGTGAATGCGGGCGATGCGTCAGGCGCGGCGAATCAAACGCTCACGCTGGTACGCACGGGCAGCGCAACCGGGCAATCCACCATTTTGGCACTGGGACAAATCGACCTTGCCGTGGGCTCATCGGTTAAAACGCTCAGCGAATTGGGTGCGGCGATTCAACGCATTAGCAGCGTAAGCAAGTTGATTAAAGGCATTGCCGAACAAACGAATTTACTGGCACTGAACGCCGCAATAGAAGCTGCACGGGCGGGCGAACAAGGACGAGGCTTCGCGGTAGTCGCGGACGAAGTACGCAAACTGGCGGAGCGCACCACCGATGCCACGGCGGACATCGCCAAAATTGTGCAAAGCATCGAAAACGAAACGCTCGAAGCCAGTACCGCCATGAGCTTGGCCAAACACGAAGTGGCGCAAGGCGTGGTACACGGCAATAGCATGGGCGATTTGCTGCGCCGCATCGAAAATTCCGTGCTGGTGGTCACCGAAATGATGAGCCAAATTGCCCATGCCACCGAAGACCAATCCGCAGCGGGCGAACACATCTGGCGCAACATTGATTCGGTCGCGACGATTAGTGCGAAAACGGCCAGCGATATTGAGCACGCGCGCAACGAAATGCTGACGCTGACCCACTCATCGCAGGCACTCTCTGAAACCGTCGGACAATTCAAGCTGAGTCGCGCAATGTGAGGCTACGCGGCGTGAATTTAATGCAATAATCGCGCGCTTTTTTATTCACGGTACGCGCCATGTCCAGCAGTTCTTCCGTCTCACCGATACAACGCAAAGTCGCGCTCGCTGCGTGCTTCGGCACGTTTTTAGAGTGGTACGACTTCCTCACGTTTGCCTCACTCGCCACCTATTTCGGCGTGCTATTTTTCCCTGCGGGCAATGCAGTCGCCGCGACCTTAAGCAGTTTGGCAATCTTCGGCGTAGGCATGTTGGTGCGACCGTTGGGTGCGGCGTTGTTTGGTTCGCTGGGCGACAAATACGGTCGTCGCCCTGTGTTTATCGCCACGATTGTGTTGATGGGCGTGGCGACTTTTTGCGTTGGACTGTTGCCGACTTACGCGCAAATCGGACTGTGGGCTCCCGCGCTGTTGGTGTTGCTGCGCTTGGTGCAAGGCTTCGCGGTCGGCGGTGAAATCGGCGGCGCGGCGGTGTATCTCACCGAACACGCACCCGCCAATCAACGCGGCGCATACACCAGCGTGTTACAACTGATGGGGCCGCTGGGAATTCTAGTTTCGACCTTGCAAGTCGTGCTGTTGCAAGCCTATTTGAGCGACGCGCAATTCCACGAATGGGGCTGGCGCGTACCGTTTTTATTCTCGGCGGTGTTGCTCGCCATCTCGCTAAAAAGCCGCATCGCGATGCACGAATCCCCCGTGTTTTCTGAGCTACGCGCGCACCATGGTTTGAGCAAAACGCCGCTGCGCGAAGCGTTAAAAAATCGCCACACGCTAGGTCGCATGGCGTTGTTGTTTTTCTGCATTTCGGCGGGCGGCTCGCTGCTGTTTTTCTCGTCGCAAATTTACACCAATGTCTATCTCAAAACCGTCGTCAAACTCAACGCGCAAACCGCCAGCCAGTTGGTGATGATGAGTACGCTGCTGCTGATTCCGCTCACCATTGCGTGCGGCTGGCTATCCGACAAAATCGGCCGCCGTCCGGTGTTGTTGGCGGGCTTGTTGTTAGGTGCGGTATCTATCCTGCCCGTATTCCACGGCCTGATGCATTACGGCAACCCCGCACTGGAACGCTTTAATCGCGATGTGCCTGTGGTATTGCAAGGCAGCGAATGCCACTACAACCCCTTCCTTGACCCGCGCAACGAGTGCGAAGCCAGCCAAAAATTACTCGCGAAATTAGGCGTGACTTACGTCTTGCAAGCCGCACCCAGCACGGCAATTTTCATCAATAGAGAACCCGCCGCATTGCCAGAAACCTTACTCACCGCGCAACTCAAACAAGCAGGCTGGATAGAGCAAGCCGACGCTGCGCAGGTCAACGCGACGATGATTTTCTTGCTGCTGTTGTTTCCGCTGTGTGCGGTCGCGCTCATCACTGGCCCGCAAACCGCCACGCTCGCCGAACTATTCCCCGCCCGCACCCGCTACACCGCTGTGGCATTGCCGCACAATCTAAGCGCGGGTTGGATAGGCGGCATGTCGCCGTTTATGATTACTTGGTTGAGTGTCAATGCGGGCAATCCCAGCGCAGGGCTGTGGTATCCCGTCGGCTTGCTGATTATGGCTTCGGTGGTGGGCGTGTTATTTTTGCCTGAAACCCGCAACGCGCCTTTGGACGTATAAATGATGATGAAAAAACTTTTAATCGCAGGACTCGTCGATGCCTCAGGCTTTAGCAGCGGCGCATTACTCGGCTTATTTTTGGGCAAAGCCATCGGCGCAGATGTGTTCGCAGCGGGCTATGGCAACGCCAGTATGGTCGGAATTTTGCTGTGTGGATTAGGCGGCGGCGCGGGACTACAAGTGGCGCGCTGGGGACTGAATAAACTGCGCAAAGCGTAATGCTCTTGAATCTCCGACGCTAGCTCGCGCTTTATTTTCCCACTGGCGAATGAGGGCAATTTTTGACTTGATTAACGCTAAGCGCAGTGGCTGCAATTTCGGCAATATCTTGCGCCTGAGTTTGTCGGTAACGCTGTTGAGCTGCACGCAATTCAATCAAGTGAGATTCCAGATTAGCGGCTTTCAATAACACGCCCCAGCCCTCTGGCAAGTCCGTATTCGTTGCGGTAAAGATGCGCTGAATAATGAGCTTGCCTAATGCGGGCGTGTAATGCGCCGAGTCGGAATACCAGCGCATGAGTGTCTTTTGATCGTCTGCGGCGGGGACAGCTTCACTAGAAATGGTGTCGTAACCACTAAAATCCCAAAGCGCAAAAGGCTGTGCCGCAGCCCGCTTTGCCTCTGCTTCATTGATGCGCACCAGCTCACCTTTCCACGCTTCCCATGTGTCGCTCAGTCCCGCTGCGGCAAGGGTTTCCCACTGACGGGCGTGTGAAGGCGAAATAAACAAACGGAAATCGACATGCCGTTGGTGCGCCAATCTAATCATCGCGCGCAACTCGTCGAACGACGAACCAGCCGCTTTACTCGCGCTGTCAAAAGAAAATTTACACTCAGGATAGGGCAAGTATTTTTCGCGCAAATACACGCTTTCGTTCGCAACAAAATTACGATGAAACTCCCCCGCCCAACTCGATGCCGCTTGTGGAACGCGGAAACCTTGCGCATCACAACATTGCCCTGCGACAAGCACAGGATGGTGCAGCACATGCCATGAATCCGCCAACGTACTCACCGACAACAACAAGTTATACCGTCGCAGCGGGCTGTAATTCTCCGCAACATAATCGGATGGGTGAGCGAGTAATTCATTAAAGGCGAGCAAGTCCAAACCCAACACAATAGTTTGGGGCTTACTCTGCCCAAGAACGATTTCCATTAACTGGCGTGACTCAATAATCGGCTGTCCGAAGCTCGCCAAGTTCAATACCCGCTTGCCCTTAAAAGCATCTTGCTCGCTACCGATGCCTAAATCAGTGACGGACGTACCCAGCAACACGACATCGGCGGGCGTGCGCGCTAAGCCCACTGTTTTGAATACACGCTCATTCATCACAGGCTGTGATTTTTTCGCTTGTGATTCACCATGCTGATAAATCCCATACGGATCTATCCACCAGTTAAAGCCCGCCATTGCGCCTGTTAGCAATGGCACAGCGATTAAAAAATTAAGGAGATATTTATTCATCAAAATTGGAAGTAGAGAAAGTCGCGCACGCGTGATAAAAATGAAAGTGACAGCACAAAAATCACTCCCGCCAGCCATGCGAAACGCGCATTGAATTGCCATTGCCAGCGACTTTTTTCTAGCTGCTTAGCTGATTCCAACACCGGTTGAAAACGTCGCATCAGTTGCTGCACATTGGGTAAGCCCCAGACCACTAGCAACCCCATGATGATTAATAGTAAGGCGCGATCAGGATTGACTTTCGATAGCGGAGTCATGCCGTTCATGGCAACGCCATTCAGCCATTGCGGATGGGTCACATGTAGTTGTTGCCACACTGATTCGGACACCGACCAGCCGTTTTGTCCAAACATGCCTGACAACATCGCCAGCGTGGATGCATAACTATCGGCACGAAAAAACACCCAAGCGACCACCACAGCGAGAAATGTCAGCGCAATCGAAAGCAGGCGCATCAGAACCCCGCCATCGCCCAAATCTAGACGCTGTTTGAAAGCACGCCAAGCGTGATTGATGATCAGATAAATGCCATGTAGCCCGCCCCAAATAACGAATGTCCAAGCCGCGCCGTGCCACAAGCCGCCCAACAGCATCGTCGCAGCTAAATTCAGATAGCGGCGCGCTTTACCGTGGCGACTTCCGCCTAGCGGAATGTACAAATAATCGCGTAAAAAGCGCGACAAGGTCATGTGCCAACGCCGCCAAAACTCAATGATGCTGGCGGATTTATACGGCGAATTAAAATTCAACGGCAGGCGCACATTGAACATTAGCGATATGCCTATCGCCATATCCGAGTAGCCAGAAAAATCAAAATACAGTTGCAAGGTGTAACTCAACGCAGCTATCCACGCCTCCAATACAGCGGGTTGCCCACCGGCGGCAACCGCAGCAAAAATGGGCGAGGGAAATTCCGCAAGTGAGTCAGCAAGCAACACTTTTTTGGCTAGCCCCAGCACAAAAATGGTCATGCCTAACATGAACGTGGTTTGATTAAATTTGAAAGTGGCGGGGTGCGCAAACTGCGGCATCATTTCTTGGTGATGCAACACGGGACCCGCGATGAGGTGAGGGAAGTAGGTGACGAACAACACGTAGCGTATGAAGTTTTGCTCTTTCACTTTGCCCTGATAAACATCAACCAAAAAGGCAATTTGGGTGAAGGTGAAAAATGAAATTCCCAAGGGCAAAATAATTTCGCCCACGCTCCACGATGAGCCCGCTACATCATTGATGCTGCTGATGAAAAAATTAGCGTATTTGTAGTAAGCGAGTAAAGCTAGATTGAGCGTAATCGCAACGATTAAAAGATGCTTGTTGCGAATCCTGAATCCTGAATCCTGAATCCTGAATCCTGAATCCTGAATCCTGCTTTTAGTATCCACACACCGAAGGCGTAATTGCCAACAATCGAAAGCAGCAGCAAGCCGACATATAGCGGATTCCAATAGCCGTAAAAAAACAGCGATGCCAGTGCCAGCCAGGCCGTCGCGAACAGCGGGCTAAAGCGCGCAAGGTAAAAAAACCCAAACAGCACAATAGGCAAATAGAGAAAAATAAAAGCGTATGAATTAAATAGCACCTTGGTAAAACTCCTTAAAAACTTAGCTCGCTCTTAGTCCGATTGCCGAGGCTTATGTGGCGCGTGGGCGAACAGCAGGTCGTACAACCAACGCGGTAAAACTTTTAGCAGCGCGCCGACTACGCCCATCTGCCAGGGGATGACCGTGAACCAAGTTTGCCGTGCTATCGCACGCGCCATGCGTGCCGCAGCAACGTCCGCGTCCAGCATGAACGGCATGGGATAAGGGTTATGCGTGGTCATCGGCGTGCGGATATAGCCAGGGCAAATGGTGGTGACTTTGACGTTGCTGCTGCGTAGTTCGACGCGTAACGATTCCAGATAGGAAATCGCCGCTGCTTTGGAAGCGGAATACGCCCCCGCCCCCGGCAAACCTCGGAAGCCTGCGACACTGGCAATACCGACTAGCGTGAAATGATTGTCTGCTTCGCGTTTGTTAGCTTGAGGAGAAGGAGTGCAACTTGCCGCATCGCGCATCGCCGCAATAAACGGCTGAAACGTCTTCGCCATGCCTAGCACATTGATGTCCATGACTTGCTGAAACGCGGCTATGTCTTCGGCAAATTCTGTAAGCGTGCCGACGCTGACACCCGCGTTGGCAATCACGATATTCGGCACGCCGACGCGCACAATGAAATCGGCAGCAGCGTGTTGCACCGCCACGCCATCACGCACATCAAGTGCATACACAGAAACTTGTTGGGGAAATTCGCTGGCGAGTGCGGCGAGTAAATCGGCACGCCGCGCGAAGGCGGCAACTTGCGCACCGCCTTGCAAATAATGCCGCGCTAAGGCGAGACCGAGACCGCTAGATGCGCCGCTAATCACGACGCGCAACGGCGAGTTGGTCATCAATGTTTTTTGCTGGCCGACGTGCGTTCTTTGCGTACTTGATTAACCAGCTCGTCCAGCACGCAAATCATGTCGGCGGGCTGCAAGCCAGTGATGACAAAGCGTCCATCGACAATCAAAGTTGGCGTGCCTTGGATGCTGTAACTACGCAACAGTTGCTTGGCGCGCGTGACTTTGCTTTGCACGGAAAATGAGTTGTACGCGGCGGCAAATTTAGTTTTATCCACACCATTTTTAACCACCACCGCGCTGATGGAATCAAGGTCAAACAAGCCAATTTGATTGACGTGTATGGCTTGGTAAAGCGCGTCATCGACCTGCTTAATTTGACCCATGCCTTCCAGAGCGTAATAGGCGATGGCAGTGGGTTCAGCTCCCGCTTGGAAAATAGTCGGCACATAGTCGATGCTGACATCGTGCGCCTTAGTTTTTTCCCATTGCGCAATCAGCGGATGCAAATGAAAGCAGTGGCCGCATTGGTAAAAGAAGAATTCCAACACTTCGATTTTTTGTTTCGAGCTGGGCTGCGCGTTTGTCAACAAGGTGTAGTCCTTGCCCAATTGCGCTTCGGCGTGTGCGCCGGAACTCAACATTGCACTGATCAATACCAACAAGGTTAATGTGAAACGCTTCATATCGTTCTCCTAGAAAAATTATTGACTCTTTATTGCGCGCGAACGGGTGTGCTTTCCATGCCACTTTGTTTTAACGCAGCGCGCGCTTGATTCATTTCGTCCGTGCCTTGATACGGCCCCGTGCGCACGCGATTCATCACGCCTTTGTCTGGAATTGTGACGCTCTGTATCGAGACATCCATACCTTGCAAGCTCAATTTGGCTTTAAGTTTTTCCGCATCTTCAACATTCGCAAACGCACCCACTTGCAAATAATAAGTTTGCTTCGCTGCGGCTGTTTCAGTTTTGACCACGACAGGGGCGGGCTTGATGACAACGGGCGGCGTGATTTTCTCACTGGACTGCTTAGGCAAACTGACCGCTGCATCAGGCTTATCCGTCAACACTTTGTAAAACTCAAAGCGCGGCTTGCCATCGCTCACCGCCGAAGCGGCAACAGGCGGCGCGGCTTTAACGGGTTCAGCAACAATGCGTGGCGCAGGCGGCGTGTTCACAAACGGGCTAGGCGAACGCATCAAATACCACGCTAAACCCGCCGCAATTGCCATGCCCACCATCAAGCCAACCAGCAGCCCAACCAGCAAAGGACTGCCGTTACCCGTGGTCGATTTTTTACTCGCTGCTTTGCTCATAATTTTCCTTTTTACATGTGCTCTGGTGCGGACACACCGAGCAAACTTAAACCATTGCGCAACACTTGCGCGGTAGCCGCACACAACGCCAAACGCGCTAACTGCAAGGCTTTATCGTCGATTAAAAAACGCTGCGCATTGTAGTAGCTGTGAAAATCTGCCGCCAAATCTTTTAGGTAGGCCGCGATTTGATGTGGTGCTAAATCGTGCGCGGCGGTCTCGATGACTTGCGGATAATCAATCAATTTTTGCAGCAAGATGGTTTCGTATTCGCTATCTAACAAGGCGACATTCGCGGCATTCAATGTTGCGACATCGCCCGCCCATTGCGTCAATACGGTGTGGATACGCGCATGAGCATATTGGATGTAATACACCGGATTTTCATTGCTCTTAGACATCGCCAAATCAATGTCAAACACCAGTTGCGAATCGGGTGAACGCGCCGCCAAAAAATAGCGCGTGGCATCGCGACCCACTTCATCAATCAAATCACGCAAAGTCACATAGCTGCCCGCGCGTTTGGAGATTTTCACCTCTGCACCATTCTTCAACACCATCACCATCTGGTGCAAAACATAGTCCGGCCAACCTTTAGGAATGCCGACATTCAAGGCTTGCAGCCCCGCACGCACCCGCGTAATCGTGCTGTGATGATCCGAGCCTTGCTCGTTAATCACGCGCGTAAAACCGCGCTGCCATTTGTCCAAGTGGTACGCCACGTCGGGCACAAAATAGGTATAGCCGCCGTCGGTTTTGCGCATCACGCGATCTTTGTCATCGCCAAAATCCGTGGTGCGCAACCACAGCGCGTCGTCTTGTTCGTAAGTGTGTCCGCTGGCAATCAGATTGCTCACCGTCGCCGCCACTTTGCCCGACGTATAAAGCGCGGATTCCAGCGAATACACATCGAATTGCACACCGAACGCGCGCAAATCCAAATCTTGTTCGCGACGCAAATACGCCACGGCGAAATGACGAATCGCTTCCGCGTCATCCGCATCGCCTTTGCCCGTGACGTTTTGGTCATCGGAAATAATCGTGTCTTTTGCCAAATAACTGCGCGCGACATCGGCAATGTAATCGCCGCGATAACCGTTCTCTGGCCAGCTCGCATCATCAGGCGTAATGCCTTTGCAACGCAGTTGCACCGATGCCATCAAGTTGTCGATTTGCGCACCCGCATCGTTGTAATAAAACTCGCGCGTCACGTCCCAACCCGCCGCATCCAACAAGCTGCATAAGCAATCGCCCACCGCCGCACCGCGACCATGACCGACATGTAAAGGGCCCGTTGGATTCGCAGACACGAATTCCACGCCAACCTTGCGCATCGCGCCTACGGTGCTGCGACCATAAGCCTCACGCGCTTGCAACACCGCCAACACCACCGCTTGTTTGGCAGCCGTGGTGATAAAAATATTGATAAAACCCGCACCCGCGATTTCGACCTTTTCCACCACTTCAGATTGCGGCAAAGCGGCAATTAACGCCTGCGCTAACTCGCGCGGCGACTTACGCAAAGGCTTAGCCAACTGCATCGCTAAATTGCACGAATAATCACCAAACGCGGCTTGTTTAGGTCGCTCTAATAAAATATCAGCTTGAGATTCTGGGGCGACGGTGCTTTGCGCGTGGACAAATAATTCGGCGAGGTGGGATTTGAAATTGAGTACAGCAGACATGGCAACAGGCGGGCAAAAAAGGGCGCGGATTATAGCACCCAGATGAATAGAAAAAGGCCGCGCAGCTTTGCGGCTGCGCGGCCTTGCGTGAGTTAAAAACTGTTAGCCGCTATTGCGTAAACCTGTCGCAATCCCGTTAATCGTCAGATGAATCGCACGCTTCACCAGCTCGTCATGATCACCCGCGCGATGGCGCAGTAGCAGCGCGATTTGCAAGTGATTGAGCGGATCAATGTACGGCGTGCGAGTCAACAAGCTGCGCGCAAAAGCGGGGTTGTCTTGCAGCAAGGTGGTGTTACCCGTGACCTTAAACAACATCGCCAAGGTGTCGTCATATTCGTGGTTAATCGCGCCAAAAATACGTTCGCGCAAATCCAAATCTTTGACCAACTCGGAATAACTCGCAATAACTCGCGGCAATCCCCATATCAGTTTTCGACAACACCATGTCCATGTTTGACATCAAGCCACGGAAGAATGCCCAGTTTCGATACATGGCTTGCAACTGCGCTAATCCCGCTTCGCCTTCTTTTTCGATGAACTGTTTGACCGCGCTGCCAAAGCCTAACCAGCCCGGCAATAAGGTGCGATTTAAGCCCCAGCTAAACACCCACGGAATGGCACGCAAGTCTTCGATTTTGTCCGACGCTTTACGCGCCGAAGGACGGCTGCCGATATTCAGTTCGGCGATTTCCCGTATCGGTGTGGCGATGAAAAAATACTCGGTGAAGCCAGGTGTTTCATAGACCAATTTGCGGTATGCCGCGAACGCGTTGACACTGAGTTGCTCCATGACACGGTGATATTCGGGCATCGCGCTGTCGTCGCCGTGCTGATGCAGCAGCGTCGCTTCCATGGTGGCGGCAATCATGGTTTCTAAGTTGCGCCGACCGATTTCGGGATTGGAATACTTGCTCGAAATCACTTCGCCTTGCTCGGTGATACGGATTTGTCCGTTCACGCTGCCAGGCGGTTGCGCCAAAATCGCATCGTAGCTAGGGCCGCCGCCACGCCCAACCGTACCACCGCGACCGTGAAATAAGCGCAACTCAACGCCGTGTTTTTTGAACACTTCAACCAACACCAGCTCGGCTTTGTACAACTCCCAATTCGCCGTCAAATAACCACCGTCTTTGTTGCTGTCGGAATACCCCAGCATCACTTCTTGCGTGTCGCCGCGCGACTTCAACAGCGCGCGGTAATAAGGAATCGAGAACAGCTCTTCCATAATCGGCCCGCAACTACGCAAGTCTTCGATGGTTTCAAACAACGGAATAATGTTGACGTGTAAAGCAGGATTTTTGCCGCTTTCGAGCAAACCAACTTGCTGCATCAGCAACGCTAATTCGAGCATGTCGCTGACCGCATCGGTCTTAGAAATAATGTGATTCGGCAAAGCGGCGCGACCAAAACGCTGATGCAATTGTGCGGCAGTTTGCATAATGCGCAACTCGCTTTGTGCCACTGCTGAATAGCTTTCAATGTCGCCCAGCAGCGGCTTGTCGGCTTGCAACGCGCTCAATAAAACCTGACGTTTTGCGGCTTCATCGAGTGCGTCATACGCCTCGCCCGTGCCCAATAATTCGCTCACGGTTTGCTGCAAAATCGCACTGTGTTGACGCATATCCAAGGGGGCTAAATGAAAGCCAAATACTTCAGCGGCGCGGCGCAAATTCGCCAAACGCCCACGCGCCAAATACACCGCGCCATGCTTGAACAAGGATTCAATCAGCACATCCAAGTCGGCGATAAATTCCGCAGCCGTTGGGTAAGGCGCGGCATTTTTATCGACTGGGGGCAGATGCGAAATTTCGTGACCTAATTTTTTAGCTGTCGCCGACAATCGCGAGTAAATCAAAATCAGCGCACGACGATACGGCTCATCGTTGCGATTTTGCGATTTATCGGGCGAGGCATCGGACAGTTTGCGCAACTCGTCACTGACCTCGACCAAGCGGTCGGTCAAGCTCAAACGACGACCGAGCAAATGCGTTTCGCTCAAATAATGTTCCAGCACCAAAGCCGAATGTTGCTGCACCGCGTAGTCCATCACGTCGTGCGTAACGAAAGGATTGCCATCGCGATCGCCGCCTATCCAACTGCCCACACGCAACAGCGGCGGCACTTTAATGTCCTTGTCGAAACGCGCTTCAAGTTGCTTCTCAAGTCCTGCATAAATCTTGGGGATTTCGCTCAAAAAAGTGTAGCGATAAAATTCCAAGCCATTTTTAATCTCATCCGCAACGGTGAGTTTGGCGGTACGCAACATGCGTGTTTGCCACAAAATCAATACAAAACGATGCAAGGCTTCTTCGTTTTCTGCCAAGTCGTCGGGAGTCATATCGACGCGATCGCGATCGGACAACAAGCGCGAAATAATCAACTGACAATCCAAAATACTCTTGCGCTGCACCTCGGTCGGATGCGCCGTCAAGACAGGCGAAATCACCGCGCTATCGAGAAAACTTTGCAGCGTTTCTTTATCAAGTTTCTTGGCTTCGATGCGATCTAATGCCAGTGTTAAGCTGCCGTCTTTGTGCGCTGTGCCCGCAGTGAGATGCGCGCGATGACGACGGTTGTGATGCAAATCTTCGGCGATATTGGAGAGCTGCGAAAAGTAGCTAAAGGCGCGTACTACCACCAACGTTTCGCTAGGCGACATTGCATCTAAAGTTTTATCCAGCTCGACACGATCACGCTCGTCTTGAGTTTTGCGAAAACGCACCGCCGCACGGCGCACATTCTCGATTAACTCATACGAGGCTTGACCTTCCTGTTCGCGTAGCGTTTCGCCCAAGATACGGCCGAGCAGTCGCACGTCTTCGCGCAAAGGCAAATCTTTACTGGAAATATCGCTGGTAGCGGCACTAAAATTCATTATGTTCTCGGCACAAAAGGGCGGCGCACCCTGCTAGAATGCGCCGCGAATTAACAAAGATAAATCAGGAAGTGTTTATGAATCAGGCTGCAAAAATCCCACCATCTCGTTTAGTGATTGCCTCGCGCGAAAGCGCGTTAGCCATGTGGCAAGCCCAACATATTCGAGACAGACTGCGCGCATTATATCCGCAAACCGAAGTCAGCATCCTAGGCATGACCACGCAAGGCGACCAAATTCTCGATGTAACTTTGTCGAAAATTGGCGGCAAAGGCTTGTTCGTTAAAGAGCTGGAAACCGCGCTGGAAGACGGTCGCGCCGACCTCGCCGTGCATTCACTCAAAGACGTACCGATGAATTTGCCCGACGGTTTTGTGCTCGCTGCGATTGGCGAACGTGAAGATCCGCTCGATGCTTTCGTGTCGAATAATTTTGACAATCTCGCCGCGCTACCTGCGGGCAGCGTAGTGGGTACATCGAGCTTGCGTCGCGAAAGTCAGTTGCGCGCACGCTTCCCGCATCTCGACATTCAACCCTTGCGCGGCAACGTACAAACGCGTTTGCGCAAACTCGACGAAGGTCAATACGCCGCGATTATTTTGGCGGCTGCAGGCTTGAAACGTCTGGGCTTGGGTGCGCGCATCCGCACTGTGATTGCCAGCGAAGACAGTTTGCCCGCCGTCGGTCAAGGCGCGTTAGGCATTGAATGTCGCGCCGATCGCGCCGATGTAATCGCCTGTTTGCAAGCCTTGCACCATGCCGATTCAGCCGCGTGCGTCTTGGCGGAACGCGCCATGAGCCGCGCTTTGGGCGGCAGTTGCCAAGTGCCGTTGGGCGGATTTGCACAAGTCAAAAATGGGCAGCTTTATATGCGTGGATTTGTCGCCAGCCCAGACGGCAGCGAAATGATGCGCGCTGAAGCGACGGGTGAGTTGAGCCAGCCAGTAGCCTTGGGTAATCAAATCGCCAGTGCCTTGCGCGCGCAAGGTGCGGACAGAATTCTTGCCGCACTCGCGCTGTAAAAACCACAACAGCATGTCTAACGCGCAATCACCAAGCCCCGCAACAGCTCAACCGTTGCGGGGCTTGAGCGTTTTGGTAACCCGCCCCAAAGCGCAAGCGCAGTCGCTGGTTGAGCAAATTAACCAGCTTGGCGGACGCGCGATTTTGCTGCCCTTGCTCGACATCCGCGCGGTAGAAAATCCCGCACTTTTGCACCAACAATTAGCGCATTTGAGCGATTTTGATTTAGCCATTTTTATCAGCCCGAATGCGGTGCAATACGGTATGGAGGCGATTGCGGCGGCACACGCTGCGCTGCCCAAGAAAATCGCTACTATCGGTGCGAGTAGTGCGCAACGTTTGCGGGAATTTGGCGTGCAAAATGTGCTAGTGCCGTTACTACAATCCGACAGCGAAGCCTTGTTGGCATTGCCCGAACTGCGCGACATGCAAGGTCAGCGGGTGATGATTTTGCGCGGCGATGGCGGACGCGAGCTGTTAGGCGACACGCTCAAAGCGCGCGGCGCAAGCGTATATGCCAGTTGTTATCAGCGCAGCGCGGCGGCGGTCACGCTAGCCGATGTGCTGCGCGACCCGCCCGATGTCATCACGGTCACCAGCAGCGAAGCACTGATTTATTTGCGCGCGCTGCTCGATAGTCATTTAGCGTTGCTCGCCACGCCGCTCTTGGTGCCGCACGCGCGCATCGCAAACTTAGCCACGCAACAAGGCTGGCAAAATGTGACACTGACGGGTGCTGGCGATGCGGGATTGCTCGCCACCTTAATCGCGCAACGTGATTTGAAAGGAACGCTATGAGCGAAATGCCTACGCCCCCAACCAGCCAGCCGCGCTTGATGGACAGGCTGGCGCACGCGAACTTGACGCAACTCACCCTCGCGGTCTTAGTGGTAATTTTTATCGCGCAATGGTTGTTCGCGCAACACGAGCTCAATGCGGTGAGTACGCAAGTGGCAGAAAAACTGGCGACGATGGAAAGCGAGCATCAAGTCAATAACGTATTGCTGGAAAAAACCCAAGAAGACACGCGTGACCTCGCGGCAAAATTAAATCACAAGGACAACGTGCCGCTCTAGAAGCCTTATACAACGAGCTTTCCAGCAGTCGCGATGAAACCGCACTCGCCGAAGTTGAGCAATCTTTATTGATTGCCAATCAGCAGTTACAACTCTCCGCGAACGTCAAAGCTGCGCTGATTGCCATGCAAACCGCCGATGCACGCTTGCAACGCATGAATCGTCCTAGTTTGCATGGCTTGCGTCAGGCGATTGCGCACGACATGGACAAGCTGCGCGCCTTGCCCAACGTGGATGTGGCGGGCATGAGCGTACAACTGGATAATTTATTAGCCAGCGTGGATGACTTGCCGTTGTGGTCAGAATTGCACGAGCCCACTGCGCCCGCCACACTGTCCGCGCCACCCACCAACGAGAGCCGTTGGCAAGCCTTGCTCAGTGAAATTTGGCAAGAATTTAGCCAACTGATACGCATTCAAAACACCCAACACGCAGAGCTGCCGCTGCTGCCGCCTGAGCAAGAATTCTTCTTGCGCGAAAATCTCAAGCTGCATTTTTTATTGGCGCGGATGAATTTATTGGCGCGCGATGAGGTGGCGTTTAAGCACGAAATCAAAGCCATGCAGCAATGGCTAAATGATTATTTTGCCGAGCAAGATGACGACACCAAGCGCGTGCTAAAAGGCTTGAAAACCGTCGCGGCGGCCAGCATCAATATCGAATTGCCAGACATCAATAACAGCCTGTTGCAAGTGCGTAACTACCGCGCCAGTCGCGACAAAGATGCGCGCAACAGCGCTGCGGAAGGGCTCAAGGTCAGCGAATGAAATATGTGATTTGGATTGTGCTGATTTTTGCGGCGGCAGTGGCAATGAGCAGCGCGGCGCATAACGCGGGCTATGTGCTGCTGGTTTCTCCACCATATCGGATTGAACTATCGCTGAATTTTTTCGTGCTGCTGTTGCTGCTATTTGCGCTCGTTTCTTACCAGTTGACGCGCTTAATTATCATGGTGGTCAATCTACCCAAACATGCGCGCACTTATCGTTTGCAACGCACCGCCGAGAAAAATGCTGCCGCAACAGAGGTCTAGTAAATGAAACCTCTGTGCTAACACTTATCGCTACTTGGCGAGCTGCACCTCGCCAAGGTCCCGCCATGATAGTGCCGCAGAACTGAACCTAGCTTTTGGGTGCGAAGGTGAACGCGTCCGAATAGAAATTTTCGTTGAGCGCGCCGCGTTGTGCGGTGAAGTCGGTATGTGCAGCTTCGACAACCACAGGTGCGCCGCAAGCGTAAATATCGTGTTGCGAGAGATCGGCATAATCTTCCATTACCGCGTGATGTACAAAGCCGGTGCGCCCCGTCCAAGCATCTTCAGGCAAAGCTTCCGACAATACGGGGGTAAATTTAATGCCTGCTTGCTCCCATTGTTTTGCCATGTCCAACATATATAAATCCGCCAATTTGCGCGCGCCCCAATAGAAGTGCATGGGGCGTTTGATGCCGATGAATAAGGCGTGTTCGATGATGGCTTTGATGGGCGCAAAGCCCGTGCCGCTGGCAACAAAGAGAATCGGCTGCACGGAATCTTCGCGTAAAAAGAACGTCCCTAGTGGGCCTTTGAAACGCAAAATGTCGCGCTCTTTCATCACTTCAAAAACGTGTTTGGTAAATTCGCCGCCGACAATGTTGCGGATATGCAGCTCTAAAAATTCGTCGTTGTGCGGTGCGTTCGCCAGCGAAAAACTGCGCGGCTTGTGGTCTTTAATCAGAATGTCAATGTACTGTCCCGCCAAAAATTGCAGACGTTCATTAGCGGGCAATTTCAATTCCAGCACCATCACATCGTCCGCGCGCTTAGTCATTTTTTGCACGCGGCACGGCATGGTTTTAACGGGAATATCTTTTACCGCATTCACTTCGCGACATTCCAAGGTCAAATCCGACAGCGGTTTAGCGCAACAAAACAACGTCATGCCAGCGGCTTGTTCGGCTTCCGTCAAAGTGCTGTTCTGAAACGTGCCATGTGTAACGGAGCCTTGTAAAACCTTGCCTTTGCACGCGCCACACACGCCGTCGCGACAGCTATACGGCAAGGTATAACCGTGCTTGAGTGCCGCCTCTAAAATGGTTTCGTTGGATTCAATCGGGAACTGATGGCCGCTAGGCGTGAGGGTAGTGGTGAATGACATAGGTGATTGAGCTGATTTCGCGAGGGCGCGGATTTTACCGCATAATTCGCCGCCACTTTCTGCCACGCTAAAAATCCTTACATACTATTTTCACACCATGCAAAGACTATTAATTATTGGCTGCGGCGATGTCGCATTACGCACCATTCCGCTGCTCACCGCGCATTACCAAGTGTTCGCTTTAATTCGCAACCCTGCTCACGCGCTAGCCTTGCGCGCACTAGGCGTGCTGCCGATTTTGGGCGACTTAGATCAACGCCACGCTGTGCGCAAGCTCGCGGGAATAGCCGATTCAGTGCTGCATTTTGCACCTCCACCCAACGCGGGAACGCGGGATACGCGCACGCAAAATTTACTCGCCGCGTTGTCGCGCGGACGTTTGCCGACGCAGCTTATTTACATCAGCACCAGCGGCGTGTATGGCGATTGCGCGGGCGCATGGGTAAGCGAAACCACGCCGATTAACGCAACCAATCCGCGCGCGTTACGGCGCGTCGATGCCGAGCAACAAGTGCGCGCTTGGGCACGACGCAATCAGGTGCGCGCTAGCATTTTGCGTGTACCTGGCATCTATGCTTTTGATCGCTTGCCCGTGGATAGATTGCGTGTCGGCACACCCGCCATTCGCTACGACGAAGATAGTTACAGCAACCACATTCATGCTGACGATTTGGCGCGCATCGCGGTGGCGACCTTGCGTTATGGTGCTGCCAATCGCGTCTATCAAACCACCGATGATGAGCAGATGAAAATGGGCGATTATTTTGATGCGGTGGCGGATGCGTTTCACTTGCCGCGCCCGCCGCGTTTGCCGCGCAGCGAAGTCAAAACTTTAGTCTCGCCTATGCTGTGGTCGTTTATGAATGAGTCGCGTCGCTTGAGCAATCAACGCATGAAACAGGAGTTGAAAATTCAGTTGCGCTACCCCACATTGAACAGCGTGCTAGCAGCCGCCCTACTAGGAGAACCAAAATGACTATCCAAACATCACGCCGCGTCGAACAACTCATCACCGGCATCGCCACCTCGGACGGCGCGGGGGTAAAACTCACCCGCGTGTTGACGGGCAAATTACAACGTCGCCTCGATCCGTTTTTGATGCTGGACGCGTTCGGCAGCGACGATCCCGACGATTACATCGCGGGCTTTCCCGACCATCCGCATCGCGGTTTTGAAACCATCACCTACATGCTGGCGGGACGGATGCGCCATCGCGACAGCGCGGGCAACGAAGGCTTATTGGGCGATGGTGGCGTGCAGTGGATGACGGCGGGACGCGGCGTGATTCATTCCGAGATTCCAGAGCAAAAAGACGGTGTGATGGAAGGCTTTCAGTTATGGCTGAATTTGCCATCGCAACGCAAACTGTGTGAACCTTGGTATCGTGATATTCCCAGCGCGGAAATTCCCGAATATGTGACCGAGAGCGGCGTGAAAGTGCGCGTGATTGCGGGGATGAGTCATAGCGTGGCGGGCGCGGTGGCGCGTGAAATAACCGAACCGCTTTATCTCGATATTCATCTGCCAGCGGGTGCGACTTTCAGCACCGCGATTCCCAACACACATAACGCCTTCGTCTATGTTTATCAAGGCGCGGCAAGCATTTTAGACGCGCAAGTTCCCGCGCAACGCATGGCGATTTTGCACAATGACTTAAGTGCGGACGGCGTAATTTTGCAGGCAAAAGAAGACACGCGTTTAATTTTAGTTGCGGGCAAACCGCTGCACGAACCGATCGCGCAATACGGCCCGTTCGTGATGAACACCGAGCAAGAGATTCAGGACGCCATTAACGATTTTAGAAGCGGCCGTTTGGCCTAACGCAGCACAACCCAGGAAAATATCATGACACTTTTCACCTCCACCACCCTCGGCAAATTGCCCTTAAAAAATCACATCGTGATGGCTCCGCTGACCCGTTCGCGCGCGAGCGACAACATTCCAAACGACTTAATGGTTGAGTATTACCGCCAACGCGCCAGCGCGGGACTCATCATCACCGAAGGCACGTCGCCTTCTCCAAACGGCTTGGGTTACGCGCGCATTCCGGGCATTTATTCTGCTGCGCAAATCCAAGGCTGGCACGCAGTCACAGATGTGGTGCATCAAGCGGGCGGCAAAATTTTCGTGCAACTGATGCATTGCGGACGCGTCAGCCAAGCCATCAACATGCCGAGCAACAGCGAAGTTTTAGCACCTTCAGCGTTGCAATTAGACGGCGAAATTTGGACAGATAGCACGGCGATGCAAGCGTATTCCGTGCCGCGTGAAATGACCGAAACCGACATCGCGCACGCTATTGCCGAATATGCGACTGCGTGTAAAAACGCGATTGCCGCAGGCTTTGATGGCGTGGAATTACACGCAGCGAATGGTTATCTGATTGACCAATTTTTGAACACCGCCAGCAACCAACGCACTGACCAATGGGGCGGCAAAATTGAGAATCGAATTCGCTTTGCGGTCGAAGTTGCCAAAGCTGCGGCTGCCGCCATCGGCGCGGAAAAAATCGGTATGCGCATCTCGCCTTACGGCGCATTTAACGGCACAGTTGCCGATGCAGAAATGGACGCGTTGTATGAAAGTTTAATCGTGGAATTAAACGCGATAGGTCTGACATATATACACGTTGTCGATCATCAAGCGATGGGCGCACCTGAAGTAAGCAAAACCTTGAAAGCCACGCTGCGAAAGACTTTCAAAGGCACTTACATTATGTCGGGCGGCTATGATACGGCGCGCGCGAATGAAGATTTGGCAGCGAGTCATGGCGACTTGGTAGCGTTTGGTCGCCCCTTTATTTCCAATCCCGACCTAGTGCAAAAATTACAAAATGGCACAGCACTCACCGCCTATGATATGAGCACTTTTTATACGCCAGGTGAAACAGGCTATACCGATTATTAAGCGTTAATTGTTGGACGAAAAAAGCCTGCTGATGAAAGTCAGCAGGCTTTTTTATTGTTGCGATTAACTGTTTACTTGTTATGCAATTGATTCAATTGTTTCGCAATCACATCGTGATTCAACCACAGCACTGGGCCGGCTGGATTGGAGGTTTCATGGAACATCAACGGCCCCGTACCTTCCAGCACCAGCGCGCTCAACACGTCGGTAACCAGTGCATCGCGGCTGGTGTGCATTTTGGTGATTTCATCGGACGTACCGATCATCACATCAGCCAATTCGGCAGAATTTGGCATCGGCCAAGCGGCAAAATTTCTAAAGCCTTTCATCACTGCGCTTTCGTTGTAAGCGTCGATCTTTGCCAGTAAGTCTTCCAGTGTAAATTCGCTTTGCAACACTTCGCGACACGCTTGCCATTGCGCTTCTGCCCACGCGCCGCCGCCTTCTTTTTTCAATGCTTTCAGCAAAGGGAATAAAGACAATTCCACGCCAACAAAAATATCCGATGAGTTGGTGCGGATTTCTGGGCAGTTATACACGGTAGCTTTGATGCCCTTTTCCCATGCGGCTTCTGCGATGGACTCCAGTTTCATTTTGGCGATGCCTTGCGTGTAGCTGGTGTAGGTCTGCCATTGGTATTGGTCGTCAATTAAAATTTCCGTGCCGTGGTAGCCATACGCGCTGTAGCGCACTTGACCACCTGCGTTTTCTAAGCGCGCACGAATTGCCGCGCTGCCGTCGATAAGGTGTTGGAAAGTGTTGGCGGTAACTTCGTCGAAGTTCATCAAAATCAGCTTGCCCAAATCGCTGCGCAACAAATCATTGGATGATTGGAAGCGGTCGCCGCGACCTTTGTAAACGCGGTTGGCAATCGCCAAAAATACTTTCGCTTTAGGGATGCCGCCCGCCATGGTGTGCGCAAAAAACGCGCTGCTACCAGTGGGAATCATGCCGTCCAACTCGCTCATCACTTTTGCGACGGAATCTTTGAAACGCTTTACGCCCACCTCGCGGCATTTCTCGATATGCACGAAATCGAGTTTGCGTTCTTGCCAATCGCGTAAGTTGAAATCATTAACCAACTCGGTCGGAGTTGGCGTGTCGGCTGGCGCGTCCAAATCAAAGCCTGCCATCAGCGGCACGTTGATGATACGACCGCCCAAATTGGCTTCAGCAATCGCATGTTCCTCAGCGGTCAACGCGCGTAAAGCGTTGTGTTCATCACGGCGACCGACGGTCACACCGACGATGGTCATGCCCGCGTTGCGCGCTTCGTTAATCAGCCCATTGGCGTAGCCGCGCCCAAACAATTCACCAAACAATACGAACACGTCGCCCTTCTTAAAAATGTTGGCGTGAGGTACGTCGCGTAAAGGGATGGGTGCTTGCATGGTGAGGACTCCTAGGTGAAAAAATAAGTTGGCGATTATGCCAAAGTGGCGTTGCTGATGTTGACTAATTGCATCAATTTGGCTTTTGCTGCGCCGCTGGCGATGACCTCGCGGGCTTTTACTACGCCATCGTGCAAGCTGTCGCTCAGCCCCGCCACATAAATTGCCGCGCCCGCATTCATCAACACAATGTCGCGCGCCGCGCCCGCTTGATTGTCCAATACGGCGAGTAACATGGCTTGCGCTTCATCAGCATTCGCCACGCGAATCTGGTCTTGCATCGCAATCGCCAAACCAAAATCGGCGGGCTGCACGGTGTATTCGCGAACAGTATTATTTTTTAGTTCGGCGATGTAAGTCACGCCGCTCAAAGTGATTTCGTCCATGCCGTCCGCGCCATGCACCACCAGCACATGTTGGCTGCCGAGCTGCTGCAACACCGCTGCCAGCGTGCCTGTCAGTTCGCGCGCAAACACACCCATCACTTGATTTTTTGCACCAGCGGGATTGGTCAGCGGGCCCAGTAAATTAAACAGCGTACGCACACCCAATTCGCGACGCACTGGTGCGGCATATTTCATCGCGCTGTGATGATTGGGCGCGAACATAAAGCCCACGCCAATTTGCGCCACGCAGACGGCGACTTGTTCGGGCGTGAGGTTCACATTTACGCCGAGTTTTTCCAAAATATCCGCGCTGCCGCAGGTTGATGAAACCGAACGTCCGCCATGTTTAGCGACTTTTGCGCCCGCTGCCGCCGCGACAATCGCCGACGCAGTCGAAATGTTAAACGTCTGCGCGCCGTCGCCGCCCGTGCCGCACGTGTCGATTAAATGCGCGTCATCGCTTATTGCCACACGCGTCGAAAGTGCGCGCATCACGGTTGCCGCCGCCGCGATTTCCGTGATGCTTTCGCCTTTGCTGCGCAAAGCGATTAACGCCGCCGCAATTTGCACGGGCGTGAGCGCGCCGCTCATTAAGTCTTGCATCAACGCCAACATATCGGCGTGCGCTAAATCGCGGCGGTCTAATAATTGCGTAAGAATTTGTGCGAAATTCATTAGCGCGCCCCTAACAAAAAGTTCTTCAGCATTGCGTGGCCATGCTCGGTCAAAATAGATTCTGGATGGAACTGCACGCCATGCACGGCAAGGGTTTTGTGGCGCACGCCCATGATTTCGCCGTCGTCCGTCCAAGCGGTAATTTCCAAACAATCAGGCAACGATTCTTTCTCGATCACCAGCGAGTGATAGCGCGTCGCGGTGAACGGATTCGGCACGTCGGTGAACACGCTATTGCTGTGATGATGGATCAGCGAAGTCTTGCCGTGCATCAACGTTTTGGCGTGAATAACTTTGCCGCCAAACGCCTGACCAATACTTTGATGCCCCAGACACACCCCCAACAACGGAATTTTTCCCGCGAACTGCTTAATCGCTGCGACCGAAATACCCGCTTCATTGGGCGTACACGGGCCAGGGGAAATCACCAGATGGCTGGGGTTTAATTGTGCGATTTGCTCGACGCTAATTTCGTCGTTGCGATGTACCACCACCTCCGCGCCCAGCTGGGCGAAATACTGCACGAGGTTGTAGGTGAAGGAGTCGTAGTTGTCGATCATTAACAGCATTTTTATTCCAATCTATTTGATGCAAAAACCTTAGAAGCAAACCGCTAAAATCTAGCCACAGAGAGCACAGAGTACACAGAGAATAAGCGGGTACATTTATGCCTGATTCACCTAGTGAAGTGAGCGGTTGTTCTCTGTGGCTAATAGTTTTTGATTCTATTTTCCCATCATGCTCAACGCTACCGCCTCGGCAATCTCAATTCCATCCACCGCCGCCGACAAAATTCCGCCCGCATAGCCCGCGCCTTCGCCAGTCGGATACAGACCGCGGGTATTGATGCTTTGCAGGTCATGCGCATTACGCTTGATGCGTATCGGCGACGAGGTGCGCGTCTCCACACCGGTCAATACCGCATCTGCCATATCGAAGCCGTTAATCTGTTTGGCGAATTCTGGCAAAGCTTCGCGGATCGCGGCGATAGCGTAATCGGGCAGCGCACTGGCGAGGTCGGTGAGATGCACGCCGGGGGTGTAACTTGGTGTCACTTTGCCGAACTTAGTCGAGGCGCGTCCCGCTAAAAAATCACCCACTAATTGCCCTGGCGCTTGATAGGTTGCGCCGCCTAATTCATAAGCGCGCGATTCCCAGCGGCGTTGAAACTCCATACCCGCTAGCGGGTCGCCTGGATAGTCCACTTCAGGTGTGATGCCGACCACGATGCCCGCGTTGGCGTTGCGTTCGTTGCGCGAATATTGGCTCATGCCATTGGTCACCACGCGCCCGACTTCGGAAGCGGCCGCCACCACCGTGCCGCCAGGACACATGCAAAAACTATAGACCGAGCGACCGTTGCTGGCGTGATAAACCAGCTTGTAATCCGCCGCGCCTAGCTGAGGATTACCCGCGTTAGCACCCAAGCGCGCGCGGTCGATAACGGTCTGCGGATGCTCGATGCGAAAGCCGATAGAAAACGGTTTGGCTTCGATGAAAATACCGCGCTTGTGTATCATTTCAAAGGTGTCGCGCGCGCTGTGACCGATAGCTAAAACCAGATGATTCGTGGCGATGCGTTCGCCATTCGCCAGCACCACGGCTTGGACTTTTCCATCCGAGATTTCGATGTCATCGACGCGACTTTGAAAGCGAATTTTGCCGCCCAAAGATTGAATTGTGGCGCGCATTTTTTCTACCATGCCGACCAACTTGAAGGTGCCGATATGCGGATGACTTTCGTACAAAATTTCCGGCGGTGCGCCCGCCTTTACAAATTCATCCAACACTTTGCGAGAGAGAAAACGCGGGTCTTTAATCTGGCTATACAGTTTTCCGTCCGAGAATGTACCCGCGCCGCCCTCGCCGAATTGCACGTTGGATTCGGGATTTAACACACCCTTGCGCCACAAGCCCCACGTGTCCTGAGTACGCTCGCGTACTGCTTTGCCGCGCTCTAAAATCAGCGGACGAAATCCCATTTGCGCCAGCAACAAACCAGCGAATAAACCAGCGGGGCCCATGCCGATGACGACAGGACGCGCGGCTAAATCTTGCGGCGCGTGCGTGACGAAATGGTAGGAGATGTCGGGTGCAATTTTGATGTGCGGGTTCGTGCCGATACGCGCCAAAATCGCCGCCTCATCGCACACCGTGACATCCAAAGTGTAGCTATACAAGATGCAGTTTTTCTTGCGCGCATCCACGCCGCGCTTATAGACGACGTGCGCAATCAACTCGTCAGCTGCGATGCCTAGCTTGGCTAAAATCGCGTTTTGCAGTTCGCTCTCGCTATGCGCGATGGGTAGTTTGATTTCGGTTAGACGTAACATATTTATTTAGCGATGCGCTTGCGCGTCCAGCCCCTCTAGCACCATCTCCGCTGCGCGCAGTACCGCACGCGCTTTGTTTTGCGTTTCCGTCCATTCGCTGTCGGGATTGGAATCGGCGACGATGCCTGCGCCGGCTTGCACGTACAGCATCTTGTCCTTGACCACAGCGGTGCGCAGCGCGATGGCGACATCCATGTCGCCGTTGAAACCCAGATAGCCGACCGCGCCCGCGTAAATGCCGCGCTTGCTGGGTTCGAGTTCGTCGATGATTTCCATGGCGCGCACTTTCGCCGCGCCGCTCACCGTACCGGCGGGGAAGGTGGCTTTAAGCACATCCATCGCGCTCAGGTCTTCCTTCAATTTGGCTTCGACGTTGGACACGATGTGCATGACGTGCGAGTAACGCTCGATGACCATTTTGTCGGTGAGTTTCACCGTGCCGTTTTGTGCCACGCGACCGATGTCATTTCTGCCCAAATCTATCAGCATCAAATGCTCGGCGAGTTCTTTGGGGTCAGCCAATAATTCCGCTGCCAAGTCAACATCGTGTTGCGGATTTTTGCCGCGCGGACGTGTACCCGCTATCGGTCGGACGGTGACGGTATCGCCTTCCAAACGCGCTAAAATTTCCGGTGACGAGCCGACCACATGATGATCGCCCATGTCGTAATAAAACATATACGGCGAGGGATTGATGCTGCGCAGTGCGCGATACAGCGACAGCGGTTCGGCGAGAAAAGGTTGCGACATACGTTGCGACAACACCACTTGCATGATGTCGCCATCGAAGATGTAGTGCTTAGCTTTTTCCACCGCCGCTTTGAATGCCGCTTCACCGAATTCTGATTGCGCTGCGACGAGTGGCGCGGCAGGTGCAAACGGAATGTCGATAGGCAAACGCAACATGGCGACGAGTTCGCGCAAGCGTTCATGCGCAATCGCATAAGCATCATCCTGTGCGGGATCGGCATACACGATGAAAGTCAGCTTGCCGGATAAGTTGTCGATGACCGCCAATTGCTCGGTGAGCATCAGCAAAATATCGGGCGTGTTAATCGCGTCGGGCTTTACCGTTTTGGCGAGGCGCGGCTCGATATAACGAATGGTGTCGTAGCCAAAATAGCCCGCCAGACCGCCCGTAAATCGCGGCAGCCCAGACAGCGGCGCGACCTTGAATTGAGCTTGATATTGCTCGATGAAATCCAGCGGATTTTCAACTTGCTGCGTGGTGTCGCCAGCGGGCGTGGTCAGCGTAACTTGCTTGCTGCGCACGGTGATGCGGGTGTCGGCGGGCAAGCCGATAAAAGAGTAACGCCCAAAGCGTTCGCCGCCTTGCACGGATTCGAGCAAGTAGGAAAACGGTTGGTTAGCGAGTTTGAGATACAGCGATAACGGCGTGTCGAGATCGGCGAACGTTTCTGCGACTAAGGGAATGCGGTTATAACCTTGCGCGGCTAAGGCGTTGAATTCTGCTTGGGTGATGGGGTGCAACATGAAAAACCTCCGGTATTTTGTAGGGTGGGCAAGGTTGTTTGCCCACCGATTCATCCAATAGCAACGTGGGCATATGAGGCTTGCCCACCCTACGAATGCATCAACACCATCGCCAAATAAGGAGGTTGTTCGGTTTCATATTAGATACGTTTCATCAAAGGCAAAGCGGCAGGCAGATTGGCAATAACCGCATCCAAATCTAGCGTCTCGACAGGTTCGCCGTGGTTGTAACCGTAAGGCACGCAGAAGATTGGGCAACCTGCGGCGCGCGCCGCGACTGCGTCATTCAGTGAGTCACCAATCAACAATAAGTTTTCAATTGGCACACCAAAGAATTTCGCGGCATGCAGCAACGGCATCGGATGCGGTTTCTTTTCAGGCAAGGTATCGCCCGCCAAGACGATTTCAAAATACTTTGCCAGACCGATGCCAGCCAACAATGGCGTGGTGTAACGCTCAACTTTATTGGTGATGCAGCCTAGGCGATACCCCGCTGCTTGCATCGCATCTAAGCCTTCGATTACGCCGTCGAACACTTTGCTATCGAGCAACAATTCGGTGTAATGCTTCTCAAAAATCGGCAGCGCGTGATCGTACAAAGCCGCGTCAGGCGTGGCGTGCATGTCGCCTGTCAGCGCGCGTTTTACCAACCAAGAAATACCGTTGCCGATATAGCTGGACAATAAAGTTTGCGAAACGGGCGCGTAATTCATATCGCGCAACATACGGTTGGCGGCTTCGGATAATTGCGGCGCGGTGTGCAGCAAAGTACCGTCAAGGTCAATAACGATGGCGGCGACAGGGAGAGGGCGTTGAGTGAATGACATTATTTTTTCGCCTTAGCTAATTCAGCGCGCAATTCGGCGATGACCGTGTTGTAACGATTTTTATCTTGGGTGTTGCGTTTGCTAAATACCGCCGAGCCTGCCACGAAAGTATCTACACCCGCTTCGGCCACTTCACGAATGTTGGCAGGACCTACGCCGCCGTCGATTTCCAAGCGGCAAGTGTGACCACCCGCGTCTATCATTTTGCGTACTTTGCGTGCCTTATCCAAGACATGCGGAATGAACTTTTGTCCGCCGAAACCAGGGTTGACCGACATCAGCAACACCATGTCCAGCTTAGGCAGCGTGTATTCCAAAATTTCCAACGGTGTCGAAGGATTGAACACCAAACCCACCTTGCAACCATTCTCTTTAATTAAGCCAATGGTGCGGTCGATATGCTCAGACGCTTCTGGGTGAAAAGTGATGTAAGTCGCACCCGCTTTAGCGAAATCAGGAATGATGCGATCCACCGGTTTAACCATCAAATGCACGTCAATCGCGGCAGTCACACCATGCTTGCGCAAGGCTTCGCAGACCAAAGGGCCAATAGTCAAGTTAGGAACGTAATGGTTGTCCATCACGTCGAAATGCACGATGTCCGCGCCAGACGCAATCACGTCATCGACTTCTTCACCGAGACGGGCGAAATTGGCAGAAAGAATAGAAGGGGCAATTTGGTACATGGCAGATTCCTCGTGAGTGCGTGAAAGATGGGCTCAAAAATTTAAGCGCGCATTCTAACCTGAAGTGCGGAAAGTGGTGAGTGGGATGGCACTGCGTGCCTCAGTGGCAAGTGGGGCGGCGCGTTGCGCCTTAATGGGAAATCGGAGCGCGGTGATTCTCCCTCGCCCCCATCACCAATTCCTCTATAATCGCGCCTCTTTTTTAGCCTCAAACAGCGGAGCGAACGATGATTTTAGTCACAGGTGGAGCGGGTTTTATTGGCGGCAATTTTGTGTTGGATTGGTGCGCGCAGCACGACGAAACCGTGATTAACCTAGACAATCTCACTTACGCGGGTAATCTCGAAACGCTCGCCAGCTTGCAAAACAATCCCCGTCATCTCTTCGTCAAAGGCGACATCGGCGATGCTAAGTTGCTTGCAGAATTGCTCGCCCAACATCAGCCGCGTGCAGTCATCAATTTCGCTGCCGAAAGCCATGTTGATCGCTCGATACACGGCCCTGAAGATTTCATCCAAACCAACATTGTCGGCACCTTCCATCTGCTCGAAGCAGTACGCGCGTATTGGGGCGGCTTGGATGTTGAAGCAAAAACCGCGTTCCGTTTTCTGCATGTTTCCACCGACGAAGTGTATGGCTCGTTAGCGAAAGACGAACCCGCGTTTACCGAAACGCATCGCTACGAACCGAATAGCCCGTATTCCGCCAGCAAGGCCGCCAGTGACCATTTAGTGCGCGCTTATCACCACACTTACGGCTTGCCTGTTTTGACCACGAATTGCTCGAACAACTACGGTCCGTATCATTTCCCCGAAAAATTAATTCCACTGATGATCGTCAATGCGTTGGCGGGTAAAAATCTGCCTGTGTATGGCGATGGTCAGCAAATTCGCGACTGGCTGTACGTTAAAGATCATTGCAGCGCGATACGTCGCGTGCTGGAGCAGGGTCGTTTGGGCGAGGTTTACAACCTCGGTGGTTGGAATGAAAAAGCTAATTTGGAAATCGTGCATACGGTTTGCAGCTTGTTGGATGAATTACGCCCGAAAGCCGATGGCACCTCTTACTCAACACAAATTTCATTCGTCACCGACCGCCCTGGCCACGACCGTCGTTACGCGATTGACGCGCGCAAATTAGAGCGTGAATTAGGTTGGAAACCTGCGGAAACGTTTGAGACGGGCATCCGCAAAACTGTGCAGTGGTATTTAGATAACCAGCCGTGGGCGAACAATGTTTTGTCGGGCGAATATCGCCAGTGGGTGGACAA
>JBJORQ010000006.1:0-33162 GCA_046049345.1 Pseudomonadota bacterium
GTTTTGAGGAGTTATTGGCAGGGGCGGAGCAAATGGACGAACACTTCCGCTATGCCCCGCTAGATAAAAATATCCCCGTACTGATGGCGATGCTGGGGATTTGGTATGGCAACTTTTTCGGTGTGCAATCGAATAGCGTGTTTGTTTATGACCAGCACATGCACCGTTTCGCCGCCTACTTGCAGCAGCTTGATATGGAGAGTAATGGCAAAAGCATAGACCGCGACGGGGAACGCGTGGATTACGACACGGGTATGGATGTATGGGGCGAACCTGGCAGCAATGGGCAACATGCGTTCTTTCAGCTCATCCACCAAGGCACGCGCATGATTCCATGTGACTTCATCGCGCCCTTACAAAGCCAAAATCCACTAGGTGAACACCACGCCATCTTGCTCGCTAACTGTTTTGCCCAAACCGAGGCATTGATGATGGGGAAAAGTGCCGCTCAAGCACGCGCCGAACTCATAGCACAAGGTTTAACAGAAGCAGCCTTGACAGCGTTGTTACCGCACAAAACATTCCCTGGCAATCGCCCCACAAATACGCTCTTGGTCAATAAACTCGATGCACGCACGCTAGGCATGTTGATTGCGCTATACGAACACAAAGTATTTACACAAAGCGTAATTTGGAACATCAACCCTTTTGACCAATGGGGTGTCGAGCTCGGTAAACAATTAGCCGCACAAATACAGAGCGAACTCCCGACGGGTGTCATCGCAGCGCAGCACGATGCGTCAACGCGCGGGCTTATTAGCCATTATCAAAAATATATCGCTCAAGCCTAAGCGGTAAAAACACTCATCAAGCACCATGCTAAAACGGCTAGAACATTACTGTTCTAGCCGTTTTTATATTGGTCAGCGTGAGAAGATTCGAACTTCCGACCCCTACCACCCCAAGGTAGTGCGCTACCAGGCTGCGCTACACGCTGAAGCGCGTGATTATAACAAAAACAGGCTGTTTTGCCATTGCCTTTCTGCTACTTTAGTGAATTTTTTATGGGGAGTTTTCGCACGCGTCGCGCACGGGTTTGAAGCTACGCCGATGAATAGCACATGCGCCATGCTCACGCAAGGCTGCTAAATGCGCCGCTGTACCATAGCCTTTGTGTCCCGAAAAACCGTATAGCGGGTATTGCTCATGCAGATCCAGCATCAACGCATCACGCGCGGTTTTTGCCAAAATCGAAGCAGCTGAAATCGCGGCGACTTTGCTATCGCCTTGCACGATCGCTTCGCTTTTAATACCCGTATCGGGGCAAAACAAGCCATCCACCAACACATACTCAGGGGTCACAGGCAACGCCAACACCGCACGGCGCATGGCGAGCAAGGTGGCTTGCAAAATGTTCAGCTCATCAATTTCGTCCACTCTGGCATACGCCACTGCCCACGCCAACGCATGTTCGCGGATTTGTGGTGCTAACAAATCACGTTTTTTTTCGGAGAGTTTTTTGGAATCCGCCAAGCCTGCAATCGGACGGGCGGGATTGAGGATTACCGCTGCGGCACTGACAGGCCCTGCGAGTGGCCCGCGCCCTGCTTCATCAACGCCACAGCAAATTAGATGCGCGTACATCACGCCTTTTTTAGGTAAGGCAGAATCGCGGCGGCAGCTTTTTGCGCGGTGTCATGTCGCAAGCTCAAATGCAATTCGGTGAAGACAGTTTCGAGTTCGGCGACGGCATTTTTATCACGCAATAAATTCAACATCGCTTGCGCTAAATTTTGCGGTGTTGCGTCGTGTTGCAACAATTCTGGCACGACAAAACGTCCCAGCAAAATGTTGGGTAAGCCAACGTAAGGCAGATAGCCTTTACCCTTCATCAGCCACCAAGATAATTTCGGCATGCGATAAGTAATTACCATCGCGCGCTTGAGCAGCGCGCATTCCAGCGTCGCCGTACCCGATGCCACCAGCACCATATCGGCAGCAATCATTGCATCTTGGGCATGACCAAACAGCAAGGTCATCGGCAGTTGTTCGCCATCAAAATCGTACAAAGCCTGCTCGAACATGCGCCGCGTTTCGCGACTCACCAGTGGCACTAAAAAGCGCGCGTCAGGCACGCTTTGCAAAATCAATTTCGCGGTATTGATATAGGTTTCTGCCAAACTTTTTACTTCGCTTTGGCGGCTGCCTGGCAGCAGCGCGAACACGGTAGCCGCCAGCGGAATACGCATGGTTTCGCGCATCTCGGCACGCTTAGAAACGAGCGGCAACATGTCGGCAAGCGGATGACCAACAAAATCGACCGGCACGCCTACGTCTTGATACAGCTTGGCTTCATGCGGGAACAAACACAGCATATGCGACACCGCGTGTTTGATTGTGTGGATGCGTTCGCCACGCCACGCCCAAATGGACGGGCTCACATAATGCACAGTCGGAATACCTGCGGATTTCAAATCGCGCTCTAAGCCTAAATTGAAATCAGGCGCGTCGATGGCGATAAAAAGCTGCGGTTTATTCGTCAAAAAATAGGCGCGTAATTTGCGCCGTATGCCGACGATTTCTAAGTAATGACGCAACACTTCGACATAGCCGCGCACTGCCAATTTTTCCATTGGATACAACACATTCATGCCCGCCGCTTGCATCTTCGGCCCGCCGATACCAACAAATTCGACGTTAGGCTGCGCCGCTTTTAACGCTTCGATTAAATGACTGCCGAGCAAATCTCCCGATGCCTCACCCGCGACGATACCGACTACGATTTTTTTTTCTGATTGCATTACTTAGGAAACCTTAACGAACGATGCCGCGTTGTGAACTGGCCAGAAATTCGACCAGTAGTTGTAGCTCAGGATGATCACCAAGTTGCGCTTGCAACGTGGTTTGCGCATCAGCAAAACTCAAGCCTGATTTATAAATAGTTTTGTACGCCGCTTTAATCGTAGCGATTTGCGCCGCGTCAAAACCGCGTCGTTTTAAGCCTTCCGAATTGATGCCGTGCGCCTCAACAGGATTACCCGCCACGGTGAAATATGGCGGTACATCTTGGGTAATGCGCGACTGAAATCCGGTCATCGCATGTGCGCCGATGCACACGAATTGATGTACGCCCGTCAGCCCACCAATAATCACCCAATCGTCAATACGCACATGGCCTGCGAGGGTCACGCCATTCGCCATAATGGTGTGATTGCCAACATGACAATCGTGCGCAATATGGACGTACGCCATAATCCAATTGTCATCACCGATACTGGTCAGCCCACCGTCTTGTATCGTGCCTAGATTGAAGGTGCAAAACTCACGAATGGTGTTGTTATCGCCAATTTCCAAACGCGTCGGCTCGCCTGCATATTTTTTATCCTGAGGAATTTCGCCCAAAGAATTGAATTGCATGATGCGATTATTTTTGCCGATACGCGTATGCCCGTGTATCACCACATGCGGGCCGACCACCGTGCCAGCACCGATTTCAACATGCTCACCAATAATGCTGTACGCACCAACTTCTACATCGTCAGCGAGACGCGCATTGGGGTGAATAATCGCAGTGGAATGAATCATATTTATTCCTTTACTAACTATTCGACTTCTTTAGAGGTGCACATGAGCTCAGCTTCTGCAACCAACAAACCATCCACTTCGGCAACCGCTTTGAACTTGAACAAGCCACGCATACTGCGCAATAAAGTGACCTTAAAAATGATTTGATCGCCTGCGGTAACAGGACGCTTAAAGCGTGCGCCATCAATGCCTGCGAAGTAGTACACCGATTTTTTTTCAGGGTTGGCGACCATAGATTTGAACGACAACAAGGCGGCGACTTGTGCCATCGCTTCGATAATCAATACGCCCGGCATCACAGGATGATGTGGGTAGTGGCCAGGGAAAAACGGCTCGTTAATCGTGACGTTTTTCAGTGCCACAATTTCTTTGCCAGGCTCCATCGACAGCACGCGATCGACCAACAAAAACGGGTAACGATGCGGCAGTGTTTCGAGAATTTCGTGGATGTTCATTTGCATGGTGTTTCTCCCTTTAATAATTCAACTTGTTTTTCAAGTGCTTTGAGGCGGTCAACCAAGCTATCTAAATGACGCAAATGCACGGCATTTTTGCGCCAGTCCTCAGCTTTGGCGAACGGATAAATCGCCGCATACGAGCCCGCTTCGCGGATGGATTTACCGATCAATGAAAACGAAGCAATCTCGACGTGATCGGCGATTTGCAGATGTCCCAAAATCCCCGCGCTGCCACCGATGCGGCAATACTTGCCTATCACCGCACTGCCCGCAATGCCCACGCAGCCAGCGATCGCGGTATGTGCACCAATGCGTACGTTGTGGGCGATTTGAATTTGATTATCGAGCTTCACGTCGTCTTCGATAATCGTATCGGCTAATGCGCCGCGATCTATGGTGGTATTCGCGCCTATTTCCACATCGTCGCCGATGACCACGCGACCGATTTGCGGAATCTTCAACCAATGGTCGCCTTCTACTGCAAAGCCAAAACCATCCGCGCCTATCACCACGCCAGAATGCGCAATCAAACGCGCGCCTATCACGCAATGGTGATACACCACCACGCGCGGATAAAGGCGCGCATGACTGCCTATCACCACGTTTTCGCCGATCACGCAGCCTTCACCGATGACGCTGTGCGCGCCGATCACCGCACCCGCGCCTATCACCGCCGTCGCCGCGATACTGGCTGTCGCATCTATCTGCGCACTGGCAGCCACAATCGCAGCGGGATGAATCCCGACAGGGGCCTGAGGCAAAGGATTTAACAGCGCGGAAACCTTGGCAAAGTAAGCGTAAGGATTATCGGAAATGATGCGCGGCTGAGTGGTCGCATCGGCATCGGCTGCGGACAAAATCAGCGCGCCGGCACGGGAGCTAGCGAGTTGCGCGCGATATTTACTGTTGGTGAGAAAACTGATTTGCGCAGCGGTTGCGGCTTCCAACGTCGCAATTTGCGTGACGCGTGTCGTGCCGTCGCCCAATACTTGCCCGCCTAAACGCGCCACCAATTCATCTAAACTAAAACCGTTCATCGCGATTTATTTATTCTCAGCGATGGTGTCGTTGGCCAAAAATTTAATCACCTTGTCGGTGATGTCAATTTTAGGATTGCGATATACCGCTTCTTGCAAAATTAAATCGTATTTTTCCGTCCCCGCAATTTGCTGAATGGCTTTATTGGCGCGCTCTAACACCGTCGCCAGCTCTTCATTTTTGCGCAGGTTTAAGTCTTCGCGAAACTCGCGCTGCATGCGTTGCAAATTGACGTTCATGCTGGTCAGTTCGCGCTCTTTATTGCGATGATCTGCATCACTCAGCTTGCCATTATCTTGCTCTAATTGCGTTTGCAACGCCTTCGCCTGCTTGGTTAAAGCCTTGATTTCCACATCCCGTGCCGAGAACTCTTTGCTGATTTTTTCTTCGGCTTTAATCGCGGGTGCGGACTCGCGCAACACCCGTTCGGTATCGACCACGCCGACCTTAAAATCAGCCGCCATCGCGCTGAACACAACGCTTATCAAAGCTAAACCTAATAAGTATTTTTTCATTTTTTGTGACTCCTAAAAAATCAATAATTTGAAATTTGATTATTCTTACGGGTGTCTCTAAAAATTCAAATATCTAAACAAGACTAGGCGCGAACAAAAAATTACGACGCGCATAGATAACTATGTAAGGAGTAATTTTTTGCGAGCAACGACGTATTGTGACGAGATTTGGATTTATAGAGATACTCGTTAAAACATCGAACCTAAAGTGAACTGAAAGCGTTGCAATTTATCTTGCTGCTGTTTATTCAGTGCCACGCCATAACTAAATTTCAACGGGCCCATAGGCGACAACCAAGTCAACGCCACGCCCGTCGAGTAACGTCCGCCCATCGAACCGGGTAAGTCGGTTTGACCATACACCGCGCCGCCATCGAGGAATCCGCTGACACGCAAGGACTTTTCTTTAATGCCTGGAATCGGGGTGAATACTTCGATGTTACCGACCACGCGACGCGTACCACCTATCGACAAATTGCTGGTGTCGCGCGGGCCTAAAGAGTTCGGTTCATAACCGCGTACCGAACCCGTGCCGCCCGCGTAATAATTTTTGAAGAACGGCATTTGTCGTCCGCCGTAACCCCCGCCCACACCCGCTTGACCATTGAGCAATAACGTCCAATCCGTGTTGAGCGGATAGAACAATTGATGATCGTAATTGAGCTTGTAATAACGCATGTCCATCACGGGCAAAGCGCTTTCTAAATACAAATGTTTGACCGAACCTTCAGTGGTGTAAATCGCACTATCGCGCGTGTCTTTGCCCCAACCTATCGTGCCTAACACCGTGGTATTAGTCGCGCCAAAAGTATTCACATAGTTGGTGAAGCGCACCGGACTCAAAGCCGTTAAACCGATGTGCGAACGCTCAATCGAAGTGCCGTAACTAATGCTTTCATCCTCATCTATCGGCACACCAAAACGCACGCCGCCGCCTTGTGTGGATGAGGTGTATTGGCTGACCGCGAGGTTGGTCGCGTTGGTATTGCGGTCGTAAATATCAAAGCCGCGACTCACGCCTTCATCGGTGTAATAAGGGTTGGTATAAGACACCGACACATTGCGATTGACCCGGCTGGTGTTGAGTTGCGTGGAGAGGTTGTTACCCGAACCAAATAAATTAGCCTGTGACACGCCGCCCATAAACACGATGCCTTCGCCGCTGTTGTAACCCGCGCCGATAGAGAACGTCCCCGTGGATTTTTCTTTCACCGCGACATTCACATCCATCTGGTCATTCGTGCCTTGCACCGCAGGCGTTTCAATGTTGACTTCAGAAAAGAAATTCAAGCGATCGACGTGCTGCTTAGATTTTTTAATTTTACTAATATCAAACCAAGTGCCTTCCACTTGGCGGAACTCGCGACGGATAACCTCGTCATTCGTTTTGGTATTGCCACTGACATTGATACGACGAATATAAACGCGGTGACCTGGATCAATCGCCACATTAAATGCCACTTGATGCTTGACTTTATCAATGTCTGGAATGGCGTTGACGTTGGCAAACGCATGACCTTCTTGCGCCAAACGCTCACCGATTAGCTTGCTGGTTTCGGTCAAGGCTTTGCGCGAAAACACATCGCCCACTTTGATTTTCACTAGGGCTTCAATCTCAGCCTTAGGCAACAAAGTGTCGCCCGACACACTCACTTTGGACACGGTATATTTCGCGCCCTCGCTGATGTTCAAGGTGATGTAGATGTCTTTTTTATTGGGCGTAATCGACACTTGTGTCGAGTCAATGGCAAATTCTAAATAGCCGCTATCCAAATAATACGAGCGCAACACTTCCATATCAGCCGACAGTTTTTGCTTGGAGTATTGGTCGTTGCTACTCATCCAAGTAAACCAATCTGGTGTACTCAATTTCATTAAATCCAGTAACTCCGCTTCCGAATAAGCCTTGTTGCCGACGATATTGATTTGCTTGATTTTAGAAACTTTGCCTTCCACCACCGTGAACACAATCGCGACGCGATTACGCTCTAGCTCGGTAACTTTAGTCTCAATGCTCACGGCATAT
The DNA here is from genome assembly GCA_046049345.1 of Pseudomonadota bacterium. Taxonomy (GTDB): domain Bacteria; phylum Pseudomonadota; class Gammaproteobacteria; order Burkholderiales; family Gallionellaceae; genus Gallionella. The sequence goes on from JBJORQ010000006.1 coordinate 7,563, forward strand.
TTACCGCGCGCGACATACTGCTGCTTCAAACTCAAGGCGGCTTTTTCCATCGCCGACTTGTCAAAAATACGCGCCTCAACCAGCCCCGCATATTTCATATTGTCTTTGAGCTGATCTTTAGAGAAATCTTTTACACCGTTAATTTCGATGCTGGCAATCGAGGGACGCTCTTGTACTTTAACCAATAAAGTTTGCCCTGAAACTTCTAGGCGCACATCCTTAAAAAAGCCCGTAGCAAACAGCGCGCGTATTGAATTGCTGGCTTGCTTGTCGTCCATCGTGTCGCCGACTTTAATCGGCAAATAACTCAACACTGTGCCCAGCTCAGTGCGTTGTATGCCTTCCACTTTGATGTCTTGCACCACGAACGGCTGCATCGCCGCCTGAGTAACAGAGCAAACGCAAAGCAGCGCGAGCGCGCTTAGGATTTTTTTCAAACTCATTATTGTTTAACCCGAAATAATTCGATTTATATCGTTGTAAAAAGCAAACAGCATCATCGTACCCAGCAAGGCGATACCGATTTTTTGACCAACTTCCCAGCTCTTCTCGGAGACCGCACTACCTTTAATAAACTCGGCGGCATAATACAGCAAGTGCCCGCCATCCAATAAGGGGATGGGCAACAAGTTCAGCACGCCCAAGCTGATACTGACCAGTGCCAAGAAAGTTAAATACGCCACCAAACCCATGCTCGCCGACTGTCCCGCGTAATCGGCAATGGTAATCGGCCCACTCAAATTCTTCAGCGACACCTCACCCAATACCATCTTGCCCATCATCTTCAAGCTGATTATCGAAGTCTCCCAAGTCTTGCGCCCCGCTAGCAATAAGGCCTTCAGCGGCGAATAACTGACCGTGGTAAACATGGCTTGCCACAACGCTTCATCAACTTGCGGACCCGCACCAATTTTGCCGACCGCTTTGCCTGCTTCAAGCACTTTGCGCGGTTGCAGCGTAATGCTGAGCTGCATCACACCACGCTGAATCTCTAACACGAGAGGCTGCTCGGCATGGCTCGCCACCTCGCGTATCAAGTCCTGAAAGCGTTGCAGCGCGACACCATTGGCGCGCAACACCACATCGCCTGTTTGCAAGCCCGCTTGTTGTGCCACGCCATCCGCCGTGAGCTTGCCGATAACTGGCAATAAAATCGGCTCGTATAAATGCAAGCCGAGCTTGTCCATAAACTCGCCATCCAAATCGGACGCTTGCAAGCCAGACAAATCCAAGCTGTGGCTGCGGGTTTGCCCCGCTTTATCCAGCATGGTTAAAGTCACCGTTTCGTGACGCAACGCGCGGTCTAATAAATTCCAGCGCAGCTCCTGCCAACTCGGTATCGCATCGTCATTCACCGCTTGCACCGTGTCGCCCGCTTGCAGTTGCGCCATCGCAGCAGGACTCGCCGCACTCACCTCGCCTAACATAGGTTTGATGCCCGGCACGCCATACATAAACAAGCCCCAATACAAAGCAATCGCCAGCAAAAAATTCGCCAACGGCCCTGCCACCACGATCGCCATGCGTTGCAATACTGGCTTGCGATTAAACGCTAAATGTAATTCGTCAGGAGCGACCTCGCCTTCGCGCTCGTCCAACATTTTGACGTAGCCGCCCAAGGGAATCGCGGACAACGTCCACTCGGTGTCCGAACCTTTGAAACGCTTGCTGTATAAGACTTTGCCGAAGCCCAAAGAAAAGCGTAGCACCTTCACGCCACAGCGGCGCGCGACGAAAAAGTGTCCCCACTCATGGAACACCACCAACAACACAATCGCGCCAACAAAGGCTAATAAAGTCATCATTTTTTCATCCTCGCAATCTGTGCCGTTGCCGCACGCCGCGCCAGCTCATCGGCATGTAAAACATCGGCGAGGCAAGTGACGGGCAACACGGGCAATTGGTTCAATACCGCGTCGATAATTTTGGCAATATCGAGGAAGGCAATGTGTTTATCGAGGAAGGCGGCGACGGCAATTTCGTTAGCCGCATTCAAAATCGCAGGGGCAGTTCCCGCCGCGCGCAAGGCTTGATATGCAAGAGCCAAACAAGGGAAACGCACAAAATCCGGCGCGACAAAATTCATTTGCGCGACCTTGAATAAATCCAGCGGTGCAACACCTGAATCTATGCGTTCTGGATACGCCAGCCCATAAGCAATCGGCGTGCGCATATCGGGATTGCCGAGCTGCGCGATGACTGAACCATCAACATATTCGACCAGCGAATGGATCACGCTTTGTGGATGCACCACCACTTGAATATCATCGGCACTGGCGTTGAATAACCAATGCGCTTCGATGACCTCCAAACCCTTATTCATCATGCTCGCCGAGTCCACCGAAATTTTGCGCCCCATCACCCAATTAGGATGCGCGCAGGCTTGATCCGGCGTGACATTTTTCAGTTCACTGAGCGGCGTGTCGCGGAATGGCCCGCCCGATGCAGTGAGCAAAATTCGCCGCACACCGTTGGCATGTTTGTCGCCGTTATAGCCGCGCGGCAAAGCTTGAAAAATCGCGTTATGTTCGCTGTCGATAGGCAGCAGAGGCGCGCCGCTGGCGCGCACAGCATCCATAAAAACATTGCCCGCCATCACCAGCGTTTCTTTGTTCGCCAACAGAATTTTTTTACCCGCTTGCGCAGCCGCCAAGGTGGGGCGCAAGCCCGCCGCACCCACAATCGCCGCCATCACCGCATCCACTTCCGACGCAATACACACTTGCTCTAAAGCATCCACGCCACTTAGCACTTCAGTGATTAAGCCCGCCTCGCGCACGCGACGACGCAACTCCACAACCGCCAGCTCGTCTAGCAACACCGCGAATTTAGGTTGGAATTGCACACACTGTTTGAACAACAACTCGACTTGGCGATACGCGGTCAACGCGAACACTTGGAAACGGTCAGGATGGCGCGCCACCACATCCAAAGTGCTCGTGCCGATACTGCCTGTTGAACCTAAGATGGTGAGAGTTTGCATAGGGAAAGTGGATAGTAGGTAGTCGTTAGTTGGGGCGCAGAGGGGTTAACGTGCGTTATCGGGGCGACTTATCCTTACAACCACCGGCAACCAGTTGTGAGTTCCACTAACGACTAAGCACTTGCATGTTTATTGCAGCAGCAAAACCAATGCCGCTAAGGGCAAAGTCGAGGTCAGCGCGTCGATGCGATCGAGTAAGCCGCCGTGGCCAGGCAACAATGCGCCACTGTCTTTTACGCCCGCTTGACGCTTAATCGCGGACTCGAATAAATCACCAATAACGGCTAAGCCCACCCACCACCAAGCGGCTAATAAGGCAATGGCCAACATGGCGTGCTGCGCCACGTTGGGCGCGAAACTCCACACCAAAATTACATAGCAGGACACGCCCAACATCGCCCCTGCCACGCCTTCCCAAGTTTTGCCTGGGCTGATGCTGGGGGCGAGTTTATTTTTGCCAAATTTGCGTCCCGCGAAGTACGCCGTACTATCGGCGATCCACACCAAGCCCATAATGAACAGCAACAACCACGGACTGACGCTGCGCAAATCCAACATCGCCAAGCCAGTTGGAATCAACACCGCCCAACCGAGCAAGGCCATCAATTTGGTATCGCTGACTTTCCAGCTCGCAATCATCCAAGTCGGCACGATAATCAACCACAGCAAGGCAGCCACGCCATACACTACCATGCGTACTACCGCTGCGATGCTCGCTTCATGCGCGTCCAACCAGACGATGAGCAGCATCACCAGCAAACTCACTACCCAATAAATTTTTGCGCTGCGGTTGGACAATTTCGCCAACTTCGCCCATTCCGCAATGCCTTGCATCACCATCAAAACCACCAAGCCTGTCCAGGCAAACGCTGGCAAAGCAAACAAAGCGGCGAGGAATAAGCCCAACAAAATAACAGCGGTGATGATGCGTGACTTGAGCATAAAGATTTCCTTTAGACGGGTTTAAGTTGCTCACTGGTGCGACCAAAACGTCGCTCGCGGGCTTGATACGAAGCGATAGCTTTTGCAAGCTCGGCTCGGTCAAAATCAGGCCACAACGCGTCGGTGAAATACAGCTCGGTATAAGCCAATTGCCACAACATAAAGTTGCTGATGCGCTGCTCGCCGCCAGTGCGAATAAACAAATCGGGTTCAGGCGCGTCACTCATAGAAAAGTACGGCTGCAAGTCTTCTTCGGTGAAATTATCACTACGCTCAGGATGCTCGCGCAGCATGGTTTTGACGGCATTCAACACATCCCAACGCCCGCCATAATTGGCGGCAATGGTCAGCGTTAAACCAGTGTTATTAGCAGTTAAAGCCTCGGCATCTTGCATCGCTTTAACCAACGGCGCATCGAACGGTGCACGATCACCGATGATTTTGAGGATGATATTTTTTTCGTGCATTTTGACGGCTTCGCGTGCCAAAACTTTGATGAACAATCCCATCAAAAATGACACTTCATCGGCGGGTCTGCGCCAGTTTTCGCTACTAAAGGCAAATACCGTGAGGTACTCAACCCCCATGTCGCGACAGGCTTTAACGGTGGCGCGCAAAGCTTCCACGCCTTGCTGATGACCGATGACACGCGGCATAAACCGCTTTTTCGCCCATCGTCCATTGCCATCCATAATCACCGCGATATGACGCGGTACGGCGGCCACATCGGGAATGCTGCGAGTAGAACTAGGCAGTAGGCTCATATGAGGATTGAAATTCAGGATTATGGATTGAGCGGTGCATTGTTAATCACTGATGTTGTGGGAGCCCGATTTATCGAACGATATTTAGAGTGTCGCTATCGCACGATAAATCGGCCTCCTACATTAAACCGCCATCAAATCGATTTCTTTGGCTGCCAAAGCTTTGTCGATTTCGATGATAAAACGGTCGGTGAGTTTTTGAATGTCGTCTTGCGCACGACGTTCGTCATCCTCCGCGATTTCTTTGCTCTTCAACGCTTCTTTCAAAGTGTTATTGGCATCGCGACGAATGTTGCGCATCGCAACTTTAGTATCTTCGCCCTCGCCTTTCACCAACTTAATCAAATCGCGGCGACGCTCTTCGGTCAACATCGGCGTAGGTACACGAATAATTTCGCCATTGGTCGAAGGATTCAAGCCTAAGTCAGCATCACGAATCGCCTTTTCAACGGGGCTAATCATGTGTTTTTCCCAAGGCTGCACACCGATGGTGCGCGAGTCAATCAAGGTTACGTTCGCCACTTGCGTCAGCAAGGTTGGGCTACCGTAATAGTCAACCATGACATGATCCAAAATCCCGGTATGCGCACGGCCGGTACGCACCTTGCTCAAATCCGTTTTTAAGGAATCAAGCGACTTAAGCATTTTTTGCTCAGTATTTTTTTTAACATCTGCAATCACAACACTCTCCTAATTTCACTGAAAAAAGCGTCTCTAATTTCAGTTACAGCGAACTAAAGTACCTTCGCTTTCGCCCATTACCACGCGCTTTAACGCGCCGGCTTTGAAAATACTAAACACAATAATCGGTAGCTTTTGGTCGCGACATAACGTCAACGCCGTGGCATCCATTACTTGTAAATTCTTGCTAATCGCCTCATCAAAATTCAAACTTTGATAGCGAATCGCGTGCGGATCTTTTTTCGGATCTGCGGTATAAATTCCATCAACCTTGGTGGCTTTAATCACCACCTCGGCACACATCTCAACACCTCGCAACGCGGCGGCGGTGTCCGTAGTAAAAAATGGACTACCGATACCCGCTGCGAAAATAACTACTTTTCCGTCTTCCAAATAGCGCAACGCTTTGCCGCGAATAAACGGCTCGGCAACTTGCTCCAAATTTAAAGCGGACTGAACGCGACACTCCAAGCCCCCGCGCGTCATGGCATCCTGCAACGCCATTGAATTCATCACGGTCGCCAACATGCCCATGTAATCGGCAGTCGCTCTATCCATCCCTGCTGCCGCTGGTGCGACCCCACGGAAAATATTGCCACCACCAATCACCATCGCCACTTGCACGCCCATCGCCACGACTTCGGCGATTTCGGCAACGATGCGCTCGACCACTTGGCGATTGATGCCGTAACTATCGTCACCCATCAATGCCTCGCCGCTGAGCTTGAGCAAAATACGTTTATAGACTGGCGCGCTCATGATAATTACGCCTGCAACGCGGCAACAGCCTTCGCCACTTCTTCTGCGTAATCTTCCACTTTCTTCTCGATACCTTCACCGACGGTGAACATTTGGAACGCAGCAACCGTTGCGCCCTTAGCTTTCAACAACTGCTCAACGGTTTGTTTGCCGTCTTCGGCTTTAACAAAAACTTGACCCAACAACGTTACGTCTTTCAAGAATTTCTGCACTGAACCTTCCGCAATTTTTTCCAACATCGCTTCTGGCTTGCCCGCTTCACGCGCTTTTTCAAGCGCGATACGACGTTCGGTTTCGATGTCCACTGGGTTTACGCCAGTGATGTCCACAGACTTAGGTTTCGATGCCGCAATGTGCATCGCCAAATCGCGACCCATCGCTTCATCACCACCCGTAAAGCTCAACAACACACCGATTTTGCTGCCGTGCAAATAGCTCGCCAACTTGCCTGTAGCCGTTGCATAACGCTCAAAACGACGCACGGTCAGGTTTTCGCCCAGCTTCACCAACAACGCTTTACGCGCTTCTTCAACACCCAACGAACCGTTCGCAATAATCAATTCTGACAACGCTGCCAAGTCAGCAGGATTATGTTTTGCCACAGTTTCAGCGACGTTTTTAGCAAACGCCATGAAGTCATCATTTTTTGCCACGAAGTCAGTTTCGCAATTCACTTCCACCACTGCACCACTCTTGCCGTCCATCGCGATAAACGCGCCAACTACGCCTTCAGCAGTGACACGGCTTGATGCTTTGCTGGCTTTTGCGCCACTCTTAATGCGCATTTGCTCTTCAGCCACTTTCAAATCGCCGTCCGCTTCAACTAACGCTTTTTTGCATTCCATCATGCCCAAGCCTGTTAATTCGCGTAATTCTTTAACCATTGCTGCTGTAATTTCTGCCATTTTTAACTCCGTTATTCTCAATAAATACTTACAAAAAAAGGGGCTAACGCCCCTTCTTCGATGCTTAAAAAAATTTAAGCAGCGGCTTGCTCTGCCACTTCTTGAACCAATTCATTCAAGGCTTGCGCACGACCTTCCAACACTGCATCGGCAATCGCACGAGCATACAAACGAATCGCTTGAGTTGAGTCATCGTTACCTGGAATAACGTAGTCCACGCCCAATGGAGAGTTGTTGGTATCAACAATACCGATTACTGGAATACCCAATTTTTGCGCTTCAACAATCGCGCCTTTTTGGTAACCCACATCGATAACAAAAATAGCCGAAGGCAATGCCTTCATGTCTTTGATACCGCCCAAGCTGCGCTCCAATTTCGCCAATTCGCGCGCCATCATCAAAGCTTCTTTTTTGGTTACTTTTTCTGATGAACCATCCGCTGCCATTTGTTCCAAATCACGCAAACGCTTGATCGACAATTGCACTGTTTTGTAGTTGGTCAACATACCACCCAACCAACGGTGATTAACAAAAGGAGAGTCCGCGCGCACTGCTTCTTCTTGCAAAATATCGCGTGCTTGACGTTTAGTCGCAACGAACAACACTGTGCCTTTTTTAGCCGACAATTTGCGCACGAAGTTTTCCGCTTCAGCGAACATCGCGACGGTTTTTTCCAAGTTGATAATATGAATTTTGTTGCGATGACCGAAGATGAACGGAGCCATCTTAGGATTCCAGAAACGTGTTTGGTGACCAAAATGCACACCAGCTTCCAACATTTGACGCATTGTTACAGCCATGACTTACTCCACTTGTTAAGGGTTAGACCTACCACTCGCTAGCTTGACTCCTAAGAGCACCCCAACTGGTGCGAGTGGGATATTTGCTCACGACCATTCGTGAGCGGCGCGCATTCTATCACCAATCCCTGTTTAGCTTCAACCGCTGTCGAATAAATTACATTTAGTTGCGATTCATGCGCGGGTCGAAGGCATCGCGTACCGCATCGGCAAACAAATTTGCGGTTAAAACCAGCACCAACATAAAAAAGAATGCCGCAGCCAATGACCACCACACCATAGGCTCGCGCCCCATCTCTTGGCGCGCGCCGTTAATCATGGTGCCAAACGAAATCATCGAAGGATCAACGCCGACCCCAACATAAGACAACACCGCCTCCGCCAACACCAATCCCGAAAAATCCATCACTACGGCAATCAAAATAATGTGCATCACGTTAGGAATAATGTGGCGCGACAAAATGCGCAGATTCGACACACCAAACGATTGCGCCGCTTGGATATATTCCATCTCGCGCAACTTCAAAGTTTCGCCGCGCAGTAAACGGCACAAGCCTGTCCAACTGGTCATGCCTAAAATCAAACACAAAAATACCAAACGCAAATCGGCGCGCGAGGCGGCGGTGGCAAACCATTGTGGATGTGTATCGATCGTTACTTGCATCATTAACACCGCTGCCGCGATGAGCAGAACACTTGGGATTGAGCTCAACACCGTGTAAATGTATTGAATAACGTCGTCCACCCAACCGCGAAAGTAGCCCGCCGCCACGCCCAAAAACAACGCCAGCGGTAGCGTTACTAAAGTCGTCACCGTGCCAATAATCAGTCCCGTGCGGATGCTTTTGAGCGATAAATACAACACGTCGATGCCGACTTTATCCGTACCTAAAACGTGATACACCGTGGCGAGATTAGCTAGCGCACCGAGCAGCGTGGTGGTTAGCAGCACACTAACGATTGCGTAAAGTGCGCATTGATTCACCGTGCGGTTACGCGTGGGCCAATATGCCCACCCTACACACACCAAAACCCCTATCAACAATCCTGCCAAGCCGCCCAAACTGGCACGTTTCAACACATCGCTCCCGCGCTCATCCGCCGCACTTAAATGCGCGCCACCAAATTGCAAACGCGGATAGTCGCGGCGCACCAGCCCTTCGGCATCGGTAAAACTTTCTTTGGCGAATAAAGTCAGTGCGAAAGGTGCGGAATAGGTTTTTTCGGTCTGGGTGCGCAACGGCGTGACCAACACATCAAACACGCTCAACACTTCAGTCGAATAAACCTTGTCTAGCGAATTTTGTGCGGGTAGAGCCGCTCGAAAATGCAACGTGTCTAACAAGCCAACCAAGACAAACAAGCTCAATATCAATAGCGACACCATCGCGATGCGACTTTTTGCCACGCGCTGCCAAGGCAGCAATAAATGCGCGCGACGACGAATGACTAAAGCACTGACCAGCAACACCGCGATGATTAAAAAAACCAGCGCGTCGCTCCATAAAATAACGGGCATAAAACTCATAAAACACTCCACGCCGTCATTCCCGCGTAGGCGGGAATCCAGCTTATTAGCAAGCTCGCGCAACGCGCGACAAAACCTTGCTGATGTTCGCTACGCGAAGTTTTTTTCTTGACTAGATTCCCGCCTGCGCGGGTATGACGAATACTCAAGAATTGCGTCATTGCAACCTCACCCGTGGATCTACCAGCGTGTAGGAAATGTCAGTGAGAATCAGCCCGACGATGTACAACAGTGAGCCCAAAAACACCATGGCGCGCACCACCGAAAAATCCTGCGCGTTGATGGCATCTATGGTGTAACTGCCCAAACCGGGAATGCCGAAAAATGACTCGGTCAACAAGCTGCCCATAAACAACAGCGGAATCACCACCACTACGCCGGTGAGGATGGGAATCATGGCGTTTTTTAAAACGTGCGTGAACAACACGCGGAACTCGGACAAGCCTTTGGCGCGAGCGGTACGCACATAATCTTTACTCATTTCTTCTAAGAAAATGGTGCGGTACCAGCGGCTGCTCGAACCAATCCCGCTGACCACGCCAATGACAATCGGCAACACAATAAATTTGCAACTTTCCCAGCCGTTGGCGTAACCCGAAATCGGCACGAGATGCCAAAGTTTACTGACTAAAAACTGTCCGCCGATAATGTAAAAAAGTCCCGACACCGACATTAAAAACACACACAACGCCACGCCCGCCATATCCAACGCCGAGCCACGAAACAGCGTCATCAACAGCGCAAAACTGACATAGCACAGCAGTCCAATCACGAAGGTCGGCAAGGCAATGGCTAAGCTCGGTGTCATGCGCTGAACAATTTCATTGCCGATGCTGCGGCCGTCGTCCGCATAGCCAAAATCCATAACAAACATGCTGGCGGATTTGTGCCAAAAAACTGTCTGGGTGATTTTGTTCGTGCCGCTCGCATCAGCGTTAAACATTAGCGGCTGGTCATAGCCACGCTGCTGCTTCCACTTCTCAATCGCATCAACAGTTACACGCTTCACGCCCAACTGCATACGCGCCATATCGTCGGGCGTATTCACCACAAAAAACAGCGCGAAGGTGAGTAGATTGACCCCGATGAGTATCGGGATGGCATAAAGGATGCGGCGGGTGAGGTAGGCAATCATGGGGCGGGATTGTATCGGCAAACCTGATGTTGCTAAATGTGATTAACACATTTAGCAACACAACCACGCCCAGCCCTTTTGAAAGCAGCGATTGAGTTTGCTATGATGCCGCTCTTTTTTCCGCGAGCCTGTTATGAATACTGCTATCTCCCCTGCCCTTTTAGAGCCAACCCAACACTGGGAAGCGCAAGCGGACTTTAAGGAATACATGTCGGCGGTCAATCCTGCCATGCCAAAAATTGCGGTAGATGTTTTTCCCAACACTCTGCACCACACAGGGGCGACGCGCCTTATTCCCTTTGATTTATCGACCACCTTGCAAACCCACTATGCCGCGACTACACCGAATTTATATGCAGGCTATTTACGCATTGTGGCGGGCGAGCACTTCCCCACCGAGTTCGTCGCCGCCTCGCAAATGTTTTTTGTGATTAGCGGTGCGGGTTCTACACAAATGGAGTTAGGCGAAATTAACTGGCGCACGGGTGATTTGTTTACCTTGCCTGCTGTACCGCGCGCGCTACATCGCGCCACGGAGGACAGCGTGCTGTTTTGGGTGAATGATGCGCCGCTGTTGAGTTACTTAGGTGTCACACCGAATGCACAACGCTTTGAACCCGTGCTGTACACGCAAGCGCGCATTACGGCCGAGCTGAACAAAGTGCGCGCCATGGGCGAGAACCGTAATCGCGTTGGCGTGTTGCTGTCCAATCCGCACTTCCCCACCACCATGACGCTGACGCATACGCTCTGGTCGCTTTACAACATTTTGCCCAAGGGCGTGGTGCAAAAAGCGCATCGCCACAACTCGATTGCGATTGATCATTGCGTCTCGGCGGGCACGGCTACCTACACCATGATAGGTAAAGAAATTGACGCAGACGGCAATATCATCAATCCGATTAAAGCCATGTGGACACCTGGTTCGACCTTCATCACCCCGCCCGGTTGGTGGCATTCACATCACAACGATTCTGATGTCGATGCGATTGTTTTGCCGATACAAGATGCGGGCTTAATTATGAATATGCAGGTGCTCGATTTTCAGTTAGTGAAGTAAACATTTTCGGTGCGCCCATAAAAAAATCCCAGTTCACACTGGGATTTTTTTACATCACAACACGCTAAAAATTAAGCGCGCTTTTTGAACTCGTTAGTGCGGGTGTCGATTTCGATTTTGTCACCGATTTCAACGAATGCAGCCACAACCAATTCGTATCCGCCAGTGATTTTAGCGGGCTTCATCACCTTGCCTGAAGTATCGCCACGCACCGATGGCTCGGTGTAAATCACTTCACGCACGATGGTGTTGGCAAGTTCAACTGAAATGGCTTTATCGTTGTAGAACACCACTTCGCAAGGCATATTGTCTTCGAGGTAGTTAAGCGCATCGCCCATGCTTTCGGCTTCGATTTCGTACTGATTAAATTCTTCGTCCATGAAGACATACATAGGGTCAGCAAAGTAAGAGTAAGTCACTTCTTTGCGATCCAACATCACTTGCTCGAACTTGTCGTCGGCACTAAACACCGTTTCACGCGCCGATTCAGTCAACAGATTTTTCATCTTCATTTTGACCACTGAACCGTTACGACCTGAGCGGCTGTATTCCGCTTTCAACACGACCATAGGATCCGTGCCCACCATAATGACGTTACCGACGCGAACTTCTTGTGCTGTTTTCATGTTTACTGACCTCAATTTTTGAAGGCGCGGATTGTACCGATTTCGGCGCAAAAATCTAGCAGATTCACTGACAGCGAATTTTCCGCCAAGTGCTGCGACCAACGCTCGGCATGTGCGGCTAATTCGCCACGTGACTGCGCGAAACTTGCCCAATCTAAATCCACCGCTTGCCCGTTCCATGCCAGCCAAAGCGACTGCATCACGGCGCGCGCATCCTCACTTAAACCCACGCCATACACATCCAACAGGGCTTGTAATTTCACTTGATGCACCGCGTCATGCTGCGGATAAATCTGCCAGACGAACGGCTTGCCCGCCCATTGCGCACGCACACAAGAATCTTCACCGCGCACAAAATTCACATCACACGCCCACAACAACGTGTCGTAATCGGACTGCGCCACGAAAGGCAAAATCTGCACGCGCAAATTACCTTTTTGATAAGCCTTTTGCGCCGCGAAATACGCCTGTACCTGCGGCACGATGCGTCCTTCAGGCACTAGGCACAACACCGCTTGCGCGCCCTCTGCCCAAGTATCAAACAAGCTCGGTAAAACGGCATTTTCATACGCGAATAGCGAAACTTTTAACGTCTCTGCGGCGGGCATTTTCAAACCGAGATTGCACCAATACTCAGCTTGCGCATGCGCATCATTTTGAAACGCATCCCGCCGCGCCAGTAAATCACGCTCCAACAACAAGCCGCCTGTCTTTTTAGTAAAGCCAGGGAAGAAAAAATGTTTAGTGAGTGGCAAACGCGGATGCGGAGAAGCCAGCTTGTGACACCCCTCCACCCACTTCTCCGCCGACAAATACTCCAAGTTAATCCACAGCGGCGACGCAGGCATCGCCGCCATCGCCACGACATAAGCATCGGGCAGCTTGCAAGCAAACGCTTCAATCACAATCTCGGCGGGTGTGACACTCGCAAAATCTGAGTGCCAACGACAGACCTCAACCCCTTGCAGGATTTGACGGTGCGCGGTGAGATTCGCCTCAGGACAAAGTTTAGCGAAGCTCGCCACATCATCCACCCACAAGCGCACTGTGCCGCCATGTTGATGAGCCAACAGCCGCGCTAATCGCCAACACACGCCAATGTCGCCATAGTTGTCGATGACGTTGCAAAAAATATCAATCACGGGATTTTTACTCGAGAAATAGCCAACAGATGCCCATCGCTACGCGCTCATTGAGCGGATTAAAAAGGCAGGTTTAGGTCAAATAAAACTATTGCAGTGCTTTGAGTTTTTGCTGTACGAACAGCTGTAAATCAGGCTGCAATGTTTGTGTGAGTAAAGCGCGCTTGTATAACTCTTTGGCTTCTTCATTACGTTGCAGTGCTTGTAAAGAAATGCCCTCGCCCATTAACCACAAACCGTTGTTAGGGACTAATTGCACGGCAATTTGATAATGCAGCAAGGCATCCTGATGGCGATTTTGCCGCTGTAATAGCGCAGCAAAAAATGCTTGGTAATCGCCTTGTTGCTGGGCAAAAGGCAAAGATCTTTCGAGCGTAAGCAAAGCCTCATTGACCGCATTTCTTTCTACCTGCAAACGTGCTGCCATCATTGCAAAAGTGGTGTGTTCAAGGCGATTACTGAGCCCGTCTTGGAGCACTTGCTCGGCTTCCGCACGATGCTTGTTTTCCAACAGCAAGGAGACTAATGCCTGACGTGCGGGGTCATAAGCGGCATCCAAACTGATCGCCGTGCGATAGCTGGCTAACGCGTCACTAATACGTCCTTGCTGCATCAGTAACAGCCCTTTACGAAAGGCGGCTTCAGCCTGCTGTTTAGCACTCACTTGTTTAAGTGGCAGGAGTTCGTTAGTCGCCGACACGGGGGGCAATACCGATTGCTTGGGTGGCTCTTTAAGCGTTGCTGGCGTTTTCACGGGCTTACTTGCCATTGACACTTGCTCTGGCTTAAGCGATAAAACAGGCAAAACGACTGTGTCTAAAGCAAAACTCAATTGCAGCACAGGCGGAGCTGCCGCAACAGATGAGAGGGCAACGGTAGGGATTGACTGCATGGTGACTGGCAGCGGTTTTGATGGCGCATGCTTATGCCTGCCTTGTACTTGTAGAAAAAGCATCACCGTCACAGCCACTAGCCCTAGCAAGAGCAAACCCCAAACGATGCGCTGGTTGGAACGCACTCGCACGGGCACAGGACGCACCATTGATGTCGCGTCCATTCCCGCCACACCACGCTGCTCTAACTGATTCAGCACCTGATTGATTAAGCTCATCGCAGTACCATCCCAATCACCAATAACACCATCACCAGCACCACTCCAAAGGCAATCACTTGCCACATGCGCCAATCATAAGCGGACTGTGGCGTATCCTTTCCAGCCATCGCGACATCTCGTGCCGAAACTTGTTGATGCCCCTGTCCAAACGCCACCATCAAAGCCTTGTGCGCCACGATGTTTACTAAGCGTGGCGTACCTTTAGATATACGTTGTAATTTTGCGACCGCAGACTGACTAAATAAGGTTTCACCAGAAAATCCTGCAACGCTTAAACGATGACGTAAATAGCGGTCTAACTCAGCCTGGCGTAAGCCGTGTAGCTCATGCTGAAAAGTAATACGTTGACGTAATTGACGCACGGAATGTGCGCGTAGGTTGTCATCCAGTTCTGGCTGACCAAACAACACAACTTGCAGTAATTTACGTTTTTCAGTTTCTAAGTTGGTGAGCAAACGTAATACTTCTAAACTATTCAAGGGCATTGCTTGCGCCTCATCCAAGCACAACAAAGCGCGCTTGCCATTGCGAGCGCAGTCCAATAAGCATCGGGTTAAGCCTTTTAATAACTGATGTTGATCCGCGCAATCCTCTAAAGGCACGCCAAACTGCTCTGCTAACGCAAGCAATAAACTACGCGGCTCTAAACAAGGATTAGGGATATAAGCAACCATAAACGATGGCTTAGTGGGCTGAGCAATCGCCTCACTCATACCAGTTGAATCACCAGATGGCGCGGTTTGATTTAAAGCAGTGAGGAATTTACGACACAGTAAAGTTTTACCGTTCCCGACTTCGCCAGTGATTTTAATAAAGCCTTCACCATTACGCACCGCCAGTAACAGCGTATTCAAAGCTTCTTGATAACTGGCACAGGCGAAAAAAAAGCTCGTGTCAGGCGTTAAACTAAACGGCAGCTCGCGTAAACCAAAGTGCTTTAAATACATATCAAGGCTTAGCTTCTCGAACGGTCAAACCATTCAAACGATCACGGCTGCGCGTGATGTCATCTGACCAGTCTTTACCGCTATCAACGATGGATGGTTTCAACAAAATAACCAATTCGCGCTTTTCACTACGCTGATTAGTTTGTCCAAAAATACTTTTCGGTAAACCAGGCAAACCAGAGCGATCATCATAAGTGGCTTGACGCATCAAACCACCAATCGCCACGATTTGCCCGTCATGCGCACGCACGATGCTGTCGGTTTCAGATACCGAGCTCGATGCTAACGGCAAGTTATAAGTGCCATTCGCCGTACCTAAACTCAAGGTTTTATTGACGGTTGTCACCGAACTTACCGAAGGATGCACATGCAAAATAATCTCGCCGTTCTCATCAATACGCGGTGTGACATCCAAAGCGATACCCGAAAAGAATGGCTGTACTTTGACAGTCGGCGCAGTCCCTGCAATGGTTGCCGTTGCCTGCGTCCCGCCTGAAACTTCCGTCACAAAAAACTCATCTGTTCCCACCTTCAATACCGCTTTTTGGTTATTCAGAGTCGCAATACGCGGACTGGAGAGAACATGAACATCACCTTGTGAGTCCAAGAAATTAAGCAACGCGGCGAAGTTACTGGTCTGGAAAGCGAGGCCAAACAGCGCACCAGGGACTTGTCCAGCCACAGGCGTATTAGCCAAGCTTAAACCAGGTGTGGCAGTGAGCGCGCCGCCCCCCGTTAACAAGTTGGGGGTCAGCGCAGCCGCACCACCCACCCCGGGTGCTAACAAACCATTTACGCCAATTTGTCCCGCACTTATCGCACTATTCGCACCTGTTTTGAAACCGCCCCAATTCACACCGGACTGGAAGCCATCGCTTAATTGCACTTCAATAATTTTCGCTTCTAAGATGACTTGTCGTTCTACTGCAATTTGTGCGGCTTTAAGGTAAGCAGCGACATTCTTGAGCTCATCAGGCATAGCACGAATCACAATAACGCCCGACGAGGGGCTAATCACCACACTGCGACCTTTTTCATCGCCCACTATCGTATGCAATGCAATGTCTAACTCGCCCCAAAAATCAGTGCTAGTAATCGTCATGACCTTGCTGCCATCCTTGCCACTTTCGTTGTTAATACTCGCTGAAGTGTTTTGATTGGTGGGTTTATTTTTAGCAAATTCAATACGGTTACTGGCATTTGCAACTTGCCCGCCCGTTGCACCTGTTGCGCCCACATTGTCAGAAACTGAACCCGAGGTCACACGCAAAGAAGAAGTCCCTGCTCTCAAACCACTCAAATAATTAACCTGATAAATGCGGGTTTGCAAGGCAGCCGACTGAATATAAATCCTCGAACCATCGACTTTGTAATCGTAACCGTACAGCTCGCGTATGGTTTCTAAAGCTTCAAAAATGCTGACATCTTTTAGGTGCAAAGAAATACTGCCACTCACGTCTGGATGCAACAACATGCTGTAGCGCGTACCCGAAACAATGGCCATAAACACTTGACTGGCAGGCGTGTTACTCACCGACAAATCAAATTTACTATCCAATGACTTGCTGTCCACTTTAGGCATAGCAAGCGACAAAGGCGGCAATAACGCAGCATTCACCAAATCAGACTGGCTAGGCTTATTTGCATCCTCAACCGACTGATTCATTTCTCGCTGAATGGATTCATTAGCCTGATTGGGGTGACTAGGTGTGGTACACCCAACCAGCCACATGAGCATGGCAGCTAGCCATAGTGAGTGATTCATTTCTTCTCCTTAATTGCAATAGGTGGGACTTGAGGCTGCCCTGATGATGTCTTTTTGTTTGAACTGACTGGCGCATGCGGCGAGAGGGTCATTTCTACAGCGGGATACAGCCGCATCACACGCTGACCCGTTGCTGACTGCAACACCACATTATTAGCATTCACTTCGATAAGTTTGGATGTGCCATAACGGCCACCGAGCTCAATGATGCGACCATCTATCACCGCCGCACGCCGACTATCTTTAATAATAATCAGGCTCAAACCCTGCCCAGCATTGAGTTCGTCCGTACCTTGCACCGCCGCAACTGCACTAGCACTTTCCAAGGATACCGCTGGGCGGGTGGGATCAATCAATTCTTGCGCAAGCAGCGAGGTGGACAGTGCGATTAGGCTGACCAATAAACTGATACGAGGGATTAAACAGTTAGCCATATTTTGTCAAAACTTAAAGTGTACAAAGTCAAAGTAAATATCGCATTGGGATAAACATCGACAGCCAAACTGGCATCCGCCCAATACATTTGCGTGGGCATTTTTTCTAAGGCTTGAACGTATTGAAGGAGTTCCAAATAGCCACCGCGTATGGTGACCTGAACGCCGTGTTTGTAGATTTGCGGCTGCGCAGTTTCTAGCGAGGTTGCTGGCACGCCACTCACCTGAGCGGGTTTATTTTCCAGCAACAAACTGACGGGTAATGTTTTTAAGGAAACCAATTGCAAATGCGAGTTTTTATTCAACACCTGCTCAAGTAAGTGAGCCATTTGATTCGGTGCGACCAAACGTTCTCTACGCTTTTTCAAATCTCCCTCTTGCTCCGCAAGCTGCTGCTGTAACTGAGCGATTTGTAAACGTAAAGGGGACTTTTCGTCATTTTTTTTCGCTTCAATCAAAGCCTCAAGCTTGGCTTGCATTTCTTTGGATTTTTCCTGATTTTGCAGCATTTCAGCACTTATTCTTTTTTGCTTCAGCAACAAAGGATCAAGCAATGCGCTATTGATTAGCGCAATCAAAACAAAGCCGAGTGCAGAAAAGATAAACACGCGTTCACGCAATGAAAAACCATCAACTTTCGCGCTTGCTAGCTCCCAATAATGCTTCATTTTTTTGCCTCACTATCGCTACTGGACTGCAAGGTAAACTCGACAAAACGCGGCACGGCAGGCAGCGCGCTATCTTTACTAGGAATACTTTTAACTTGCTGCATTTGTAAATTAGCGAAGGACTTACCTTGCATACTGGGTTCATTACTCAGACGCTGAATATAGTTCGGGAGCAATTTGGCATCCACGACCGCCCCCTTGATAGCAATTTGTGCATCGTCACCGCCTTTAACCTCAAAACCAGTCAACCACACGCCGGGCAAAATTTGCCGTGAAAATGCGCCCATATATTGCGAATAACCAAGCGTATTACCAATCACACCTGACTTTAAGGTGTTAACCAATTGTGTCGAATCATCTAATTTTTTTTGCAATTGCTGAACTTCTTCTTGGCGTAACTGATTGCTCAATT
The DNA here is from genome assembly GCA_046049345.1 of Pseudomonadota bacterium. Classification (GTDB taxonomy): domain Bacteria; phylum Pseudomonadota; class Gammaproteobacteria; order Burkholderiales; family Gallionellaceae; genus Gallionella. The sequence continues at coordinate 26,228 of JBJORQ010000006.1, forward strand.
GTGGCGAAAATTCAGCTTCTAACTTAGCCAAACGAACTTGATCGCTGTTTAAACGCTGCTGACTCGCCATGTTTTGCGTTTCAAGCTGACGCACTTGATACCACGCATAGACAAAAAACAACATTGCACCAATCACGATTAAGGCTAACGACTGCACCATCGCCGACAACGAGAAATACTTTCGTTGCTTCATAAAAATCGGGTTAAACAAATTGATTTGCTGGCTCATAAGCTACGACTTTCTTGACGTAAAGCAGCACCAATAACGGGTAAAGCGTGACTCAGAAACTCACTATCCGACAACTCTGGTACGTCGCTGATGTCCATCACCTGCGCCAAATCCAAAGCTTCCACCTTAACATCGAGCATCGACACTAAAAATGCCACTAGACGTGTTTGACTTGCCGCACTCACCAACACCACTCCCACCTGCAAATGATTGTGCTGACGATCAAAATAATCTAATGAGCGTTGCAACTCCAACTCCACGCGATTAAAAATCTGCAACAACACCGTTTCATCCGATTCTCGCAGTTGCCCAGCATTCACCTCGATACGCCGCGATAAAAACAACTCACCATTCGCCGTAAAGGTTAGCAAGCCACCTTGCTCATCAACACTGAGCAACACAACGGCCGACTCCGCCTTTTCAAACAAACACGAAACATTACGCTGAGCCGTTTCGCGCACATCAATGACTTTAAGGCTTTGTTTGGCACGTTCAAACAGCTCGATATACTGCTTAATTGTTTGATTATTAGCAGCAATCGCATACAAAGACTGAGTCCGCTCAACACCGTATTTGGGGATTTTTAGCACATCGACCGTCGCATCATCCACATGAAAACTCAAGGCGTCTTTGATTTTCCAACGAATCGCCGTTTTAAGTTCATCTTCTGGCACAACAGGGGCTTCAATCAACAGCATTTGATACTCGCCAGGGTGTAATAACGTAATGAGCTGCTGATCAAGTAAGCCCATATCGCGACAAAACTTTTCTAATACATCTGAGCTGACTTTACCTGTTGCATGATATTCACAACGCAGTACTTTCGGCCGAATCGCGGCGAGCTTAACCACCGCACCATAAACGCCACGCTCGCTCACCTCTAAATCAACGGCGAAACCCATCCCATCACCCGATTTGGCACGCAACAGCTTAGAAATAAATGGATTTTTCATCATAAGGCGGAACTTAGTTTAACAATCGACGACTGTCAATTGAATTTACAGTGTTTTTATAAAAATAAACCTAAACTTATTAGGTCTAAGTACCAGTTGAACATAAGCGGCGTAGCGCGATAACTGAAACAGCCAAATAATGCGGCCGCTATTCGAGCTATTGAACACCTTGCAGCACATTAAAAAAGCCCTAAACATTTGCTGTGTAGGGCTTTTTTCATTCCGCAGGGTTATCGCCCACGTCGTCCGCGATAGATGAAAGTTTTATTACCACTATACACACCAAACGTTGCACGCGCCGTAGGGTTGCTACGCGTTGTACCGCTCCAAACATATTGCAACCATACTGGCATCGTCAACGTTACATTCGCCACGCCAGCGACACCCGGTGCACTCAATAGCAAGCCACCGTTACCTGCGCTAAAACCAACGTTGCCAGCGATGGCGGGATCGACATACGGCATAGTTGGCATCGTTGTGCCGCTGGGCGTTAAGGTCATTGAAGTCGGCGCGGAAAAACTACTGCAACTCGCGACATCATCATCCACATTGAGCACATAAGCACTGCCGTTCCAGTATTGCGCAAGCACCGGAACGGACAGATCCAACAACTCTGAACCATACGCATTGCCAATCCAAACCCGACCGCTACGAATCGTTGCCAGCCCCTCTGCTCCTGCGGCAGAACTCACGGCATCGCCATTTACCTCAGTCACCCGCACTTTGACACTAGTCGGCACAGTCTTAACCACAGCAAAAGCATAGGCGGGCATCGTCAAAGTCACGCCATCTGCGGCGGCTAAACCAAGTGCAAAACCACTCGCGGCGATAGAAGTTGGGGTAAATGAACCGAGTGTGGCGGGATTGAGCGCGTCCGACAAAAGCTGCGACTTGGCGTAAGCACCTTGATAATTCTGCGTCACACTGCCAGCCGCTTCTTTAGCTTGAATCTCCAATGGGAAAGGCTGTCCAGAATAAGTGAATGCTGCACACTGATCGGTCACCACCGTATCAAAATGATTAGGAATGAAGCGACCGAAATAGGGTGTGGCAGCAGCGTTACCAAAGTAGCAACCATATTTGCCATTGACTAGCGTATTGGAATAATCATTGGTGCAGTCGCCATCCAAACGGTCCATATCCGCAAAAGTTGTATCGACCACCCCATTCACATTAAATCTAAAGTAACCCACCTCATCATAACTAACCGTGTTCGCCGTTGCCACACCCGTCGTCGCATTTGCGACAGCGAATGTCCCCGTCAGTAAACCGACAACAGGCGCACCTGCATGTGCCGCAATCTGCGCCGTATCAATCACGGGCAAGCCGTTATAACCCGCTAAGCCCGTCGCGGTGAGGGTGAAATTCGTACCGGCTTTCACGGGTGTTAATGCAGTGGCATTCGTACCTGTTGCATCAGAATTTGCCGTAGAGCTAATCGCCAAGCTGGTGGGACGTATAGAAAAAGCATCGCTAGAACAACTTGCTGAGCCGCCCGCTGTCATACGAACTTTGGCAGATTTAACCGCATTCGCATAAGTAAACGAAACGGTCTTGACACTCCCTGTAAAACTGACACTTTGTGTATTCAGTTGCGGGTAACTGGCACATGCCGCAACAGCCGAAGCATCGACCAACTCGACCTGTACAGGTGACTGAGTGTTGTTATTACCAGAAACCGTCTTCATATCCAAAGAAAAGGCTGTGTTTGATAGCTTAGTGTGTATCGAAGTCCCGACCGCCGCGCCCACTTCCACCGCATCCACACAAAAACTTGATTTAGTGAAAGTCAAATTGCAAGCTGTGCCGCCCGCCAAATTAGTACAGCCACTGGTTGTGGTGGGCGTAACCGCACTCGTCGCCAAGGTTACAGTCTGCGCAGTGGTTACCGCCAAACTGACCGTGGTCTGCCCTGTTCCACCGCTGCTAATCGTAAAAGGCACTGTTGCACCGCTCGTCGAAGTGATATTGCCTGTCACATTGGCAGTAGTGAAATACGCACTACATGCGGCATTGGCACACGCCTTCACCGTCAATTGCTCAGGTGCACAGGTCAAGCCCGCCCCCGAATGTTCAATTTGAATGTGATGCGGGGCGGCGGCGGGCGTGCTGTAAGTCACCGTAATCGGCATGTGATCGACCGATACGGTACGGGAGCGGGTAGTTTTGGCAGCAAATGCTGCGCCAAACGTGGCCGAATTAATATCGGCGGGTGTCCACGCTACGCCCCATAAATCAGCCGCTGTTCCGTGTGTTTCGACCACGTCAGTGGTTGAATAAACCGTTGTTTTGGCACGATCTACCGTACCTATTACGCCCGCCTTCACTAAGCGCATTGCGCCATCCGTGGTGCGCGTACTCGACGATGACTTCCGTTCAACATTCACCACCACACCCAAAATAGTGGCGGCACTCGGAATCGCAAAGTTGTACCCCGTACACTTCAAATAATTGCTCGTGCCGTTCACCGTAGCGGTGGCATACACGTTATCGCTCAAGTTGACATTCGTCGTCGGTGTCGGTGCCCACGCCAGTGCAGCTGTACCCATCACATTCACACAACTTCCAGGATTCATCGTCACCGTACCCGCTCCCGTACTGCACGGTTGTGTACCCAAGACAATATAGCTATGCGGGCAAATCACGCCCGTACCAGCGAGATTAAAGTAGGTGTTGTTGAGCGGAGTAACAGGCGCAGCAGGCGAGGTATAGGTGACGGTATTGCCAGTCGCCGACGCGGTCAGCACCCCCACAGTGGAGCTCGCCGTCAGGGTCAGACTGGAATTTGTCCCTTGCGTCCAGCCATTGGTCGTCGCGTTTTGCTTGATGATATTGAGGCTCACGCTACCGTTGTTGGTGATTTTTGTTGTAGCGGCATAAAACGTCATGCCCGAAACGCTGGCATTGATTACGCCAGTCGTGCCGACAATCGTGCTGTTGGCATAAATACGGAATAGCACGCCAGTAGCCGTGGCAATCGTCGAGTTGATCGTACCGTTGATAGTCAACAGCGAGCTGGCTACCGTCGTTCCCGCCACATTACGACCCGCATAAATCCTCGACTTGCCAGAAAAATTAAGGACAGACCCAGCGGCAATTTGCGGTGTCGCGCCTGAGGTATAGAGCCTGAAACCCGCGTACGCGCCGCTGCCTGAAATCACCGAAGCCGCGCCCGTCACATCCAACTTGCCAGAGCCACTCGTCGTAAACGTGCCGTTATTCACGAGATTGCCAGTGACCGTCAAAGTGCTACCCGCTGTGTCAGACAGCGTCGCCCCTGAGTTAACTGTTATGCCTGCCGTGCTATAGGCAGCATCAAGTACGACGGTAAAATTTGAAGCCAACACCACCGTGTCGGTTGTGGTCGGCACATGCCCGCAATCCCACGTTCCAGTCGTACCCCAATTGCCATTTGCCTTGCTGGTACACGTTACTGCGTGCGCGCTGGTCATCGTCAGTAAAGCCATTGCGACCCAGGCGATTCCACTTATCTTTTTCATCATCTCGCGCTCCCTAAACATTCACTTATCAGTATTGCTATTTAACTAATTTGGCAGTGGCGACTTGCTCGGTGTAATTAGCATCCCCCGCCGCCCCGCCCGTACTGGCCTTCGCCACAATGTCATATACCCAAACGCTGGCCGTGCCCTCTATCGCCGAGGCAGAGGTACAGGTGACGGTCACACTGAACGCGGCTAAATTGCCCGCTAATCCCGTCAAAGTTTGCCCACACGCAACGGGGGCGGCGGCATTCGCAGGGCTATTTCCCACCTGATACGCCGCCCACTCCACCCCCGCTAACGCCGCTTGATAACCGCGCGCGCCCACCACTTCCATGGTTTGACTTTGATGTTGCGTAATAGAAAGCGTCACCGCAAACGTGCCGAGTGCGGCAATCACCACCACCAAAAAAATTGCTGAAATCAAACTAAAACCGCGTTGTCGAGAAATTTTCATGGCGTGTTGTTGACGTGAACTTCGTGATAAAGACTCACGCTTTCGTTTTTACTCATCAGCGTGAGGCGTACCCCTAACAGCCCCATGCGCTGATTGTTTGGGTTGTAGTCGATGGCACATGCACTCACTTTATCGGCTAACACAGCCTTTTTACCCACTAACGTTGCGGGAGCGGCTTGTGCCGCATTAAAGCCATAAGCCCAATGTTTCCAAAGTTTAGCCTGCCCATCCCCATTCGCATCCAAGGTAGTCAAAGTGCCTTCACACGAAAAAGTCACGGCTTGCTGTACGCCGTCAATCACATCAAAACGCTGCGAAGCTAATTGAGCAAAAGCAGGAAATTGCGTGGCGGTTAGGGTGACCTTAGGCTGCGCCCCCGCCACGCCTGTGTACTGACGCAATACGCCCGCTGCGGACACATCATAGGCGGGCGCACCACTCGACTGCGTACTGCCCAACACAATGTAATCAGCGGGAGCGGCGGCAAAAATCATAGGCGCACCGATGATGTCAAAGCTGCTATCGGCAATCGTAAAATCCAATATATCACCTGTCGCAGGCACGCTGCTGACATCTTGTGCGGCGCGATAACGTCCCCCGCCGTTGCCATCGCCTTTAGTCGGCAAAAACTCGACACAAGGTGTAGCAGCCGTACAGCCCGCGACACGCACACTATTCGGCACAGCGGTGCTGATGTCACTCGCCAAACGATACAGCGCGGTATCGCCAATGTCAGTTAACTCGCCGCGCCGCGACACATCTAGGTATTGCTGAATCGGAGCTTTTAAGAACACCGCCACCATGCTGCCAAGGATGCCAGTGATGACAATCACCATAATCAGCTCAATCAGCGTAAAGCCTAGGTTAGGTTTGCGTGAAGGTTTCATCAGTAAGCCGCCCGATAACCTGTTGCAGTAATGGCTTCACCGTTAGGAGCGGTAACCGTCACATCAATTTGCACCGCGCTCGCGGCAGCAATCCCACCCAATGCCGCATTCGTGACGGCAACCTGAACCGCATAATTGGCTAACAACGGCGTAGCCGAAGCCGCATCAGATAAGGCAAACACACTAGCAGTATTAAAGGCGTTGTAATCCTGCACGAGGTGATACGCCGAGGCACGATTTGCCTGAGTAACCGCCGTTGTGACAGCTGAGGCAGAACTAAAATCTTGCAGCTCAATTTCTTCCAACAGCGAATACGCCGCCGCCAACGCTTGTTTGCGAATCAAGGGATCGACGCTGCCTTTGCTAGTCGTATTCATCACCAACAAAATCCCTGCTAATGCCACGCTGATAATCACGATAAACATGATGAGTTCAATGAGACTCGAACCGCGCTGCGCGACAAATGACACTTGCTCTGAAGAGCGTTCTTGTTGCCCCCACGACTTATCAAACAATTGCTTGATGCGTGGCTCGGCATGTTTAAGCAATGCTGGATTTTGTTCGTAAGCACTCAAGAGAAAATCGCGGTTCGCCGAGATTTCCTGTAGCAATTGGAAATTTTGTTCCGCCTTAGTGCACATAGCCTGTCTCCGCTTCTACGACGAGGGGAGCGGCAGTGCCGCTGACGGTGAGGCTTTGTGCGGCACTGGGTTTGCCTAGGGTATCGAAACTGAAATTGGCATTGCTCACCGTGATGCCGCTGGGTGCGATGACAGGCGTGTAGCCTGCCAATGCGCCGCCACACGCAGCCGTTGTGCCTTGCGTTAAGGTCACGGCGTTGGCGGCGACGGCGACGCAGATAAAGCGATGTTGCGCGATGGCGGCTTTTTGCGCGTAGCGCACGGTGGC